>NZ_JASZYM010000014.1:0-255464 GCF_030317005.1 Variovorax sp. J22R115
CCGCTTCCTGGAGAGCGACACTTGGCCGCTGGACTCCAACCCGGTGGAGAACGCGATCCGTCCGTTCGTCGTTGGAAGGAAGGGATGGTTGTTCGCCGACACCGTGGGCGGTGCCAACGCGAGCGCCAACCTGTACTCACTCATCGAGACGGCAAAGGCAAATGGGATTGAGCCATACCGCTATCTCGTAGCCCTGTTCAAGAGGCTGCCACTGGCGCAGACAGCGGACGACTACGAGGCACTGCTGCCCTGGAACATCGCGCTTCCAGCCGCCTAGACACCCCAAACACCTTGTCATGCCGAACGCAAGGGCGCGGTTGAATGACGGCTTACGAAAGTTGTGCACGCGAGCCCAGAAAGCTCGGCTGTAGTCCTCAGTCATCAGTTCGTTGTCGGTGTCGGGCAACATCGCCCGCGCATGAGCACTGCAGTAGCGCATACGGGGGCGCGCGTTGACGCGCAAAAAAACTGCCCACATAGGGGCGGCCCGTGGTTTTGTCTGGGTGGATCAGACTAGGTTGCGTCGCCCGTACGCCAGGGCGTCAGGCAATGCGGGTCGCACTGACTACACTTCAACGAAGCGCCTGGGCGTGACGCAATCGAAGTACAGCAGCCTCAGCTCCCACGACGCAGTGGGCACATCCGGGTTCGGATTCCCACGAGCTCACGGATCGAGCCGTCTCACAGACAACCTAGCCGACCCGGGCATTGAGAAATGCACTGTTCGCCGAGCGGCAGTCTGCCTTGCATTGATATCGCAATCGAGAAGAGTGGTCGGTCAACGTTGCGATGTATGAATTGTCATACATTTTGCTTAAAGTGCAGCGGCACTTTGTCACGGTCCGGGTCATTAGCGACTCACGTTCAAACGCCCTGGGGCCTCAGTTCTCGGTAGCGCCCTTGCCCCAGGTTACGGCCGCGAGCGCCTTCATGCGTCGCTTTTAATGTGCGCCTGAGCTGGCGCACCGTCTTCGAGAGTCCCCATGCGCACCCGCTGCATGACTTCCCTCAACTCCGCGCGTCGTTTGCCGTGATGCGCTTCCCGGTGATGAACTGGGCACAGGCATATCGCGTTCTCGACGACGTCCTTGCCACCCTCAGCCAAGGGAACAACGTGATGGATCTCGCAGAAGTCCTGACCCTTCTCGTTTTTGAACGAAGAGGTTGAACACCCAGGAATCTCGCACTTGCGATCCGCTCGCAGTTTGGCAATCTCGACGACCAGGGGATTGCGAATGAATGATTGGGTGGGCGCTTCTGTCACTGCAGGCAGTTCGTTGAATATGCCTGTCGCAAGCGCCACTTCGTACTTCTTGAGCAACCCTGCAAGGGAGCCAGGGGGCTCCCTCAGTTCGACTTCGATCTTGACGCGCGGCTCTGAAGGCGCATCTTCTTCAAGATGAAGATCGAGTCGTTCTAGCTCCATCATCAACTTCGGTCGGTCGATCTCAGCTTTGAGTGGATCGAAGAATCTTTCCCAAACATCTTCGTCGATCCCGGATCCGGCCTCGAGTCCTATTCGCTCGTCGGTTGGATCTATGGCGCGTATGTTCATCAGCTTGTTGTAGACCCCGCCTACCGCCCGTCCGATTGCCAGTGCCACATTGGCCACTGGCGAGCCCGGCTTCATTGAAACCACGCCGCCCTTGGTTTTGTCGTATGCCCAAAGGGCTGCAGCTACCTCCCGCCACGTCCAGTCTTCACCGGTGCGATCCCACAGCATGCGAAGACGTGCGGCATGCTCAGGCGTGAGTTCAAAGTTCGTCCCTTGCGGTTGCTTAATCACCGCGCAGTCGCGCAGAACCGGATCCTCCTTGATCCAGTCCCTTTTCAACATTTGCTTTGAGGTCGCGACACGCAGAACGAGGAGAGAGACGCGATCCTCGATTGTTGGGACCTTCTCATTCCAAAAGCTAAGTGCCGGAGTGTCTTCAGGCATAGGGGCAACGCTCGACGCAACCCTGCATTCAGCGATGACGCCTGCAGGCTCCTTGGTCTTGCCAGCTGATCGCCAAATGTAGACGGTGTCGCCCAGCGCGATCTTGTCTTTGTACCGGCGCACAACCCAGGTAATCGTTTCAAAGTCTGCCGCTAAATACCCGTCGAGGTCGAACGCCTCGGGGTTTCCTTGAAAAATCCAACTTGCCATGCTTGCCTCCGGTGCGGCGGCGAGCATAGCAAGCAGGTACACCTTCGGTTGAAGCCCGCGCGGCCGCTCCGCTGCCCCATTTGCGTGACCCGACACCTCTCCATTCTGTGCTTGATAAGATTCTTCCATGGAGCCTCAAGCTGTTGTCGACGACGCGCCAACAGGGAAAGATTGGTGCGGTCTTTCCTGGTCTCAGTGGGTCGCGTTTGATGGAGGAGATTTCGCTTCGCTGACGACCGGGCCTGGCGTGTATCGAATACGCGTCGTTGGTCAATCAAGTCTCGTCTATGTTGGTCAAACTGGACGAAGCGTTAGAGATCGGTTGCGCGCGTTACGGAGCAATAGCCTCGCCGAGGAAATGCCGTACAACGATCCACACACGGCGGCACCTTCGCTTTGGGCCTGGCGACACGCAGAGGGCTACTCTTACGAATGCTCCGGTGCATCCGCCACACCAGATCCATTCCAGCGCAAGGCCCTTGAGTGCTTTCTGTTGTGGAAGTACCGTCTATCGACTGGCACATCCACGTTGTGCAACCACGGTCACTTCCATCCTTCATACAAGAAATCCGGCAACCGCAGTTCCGGCGTGCGCGGAGGACTACTGCGACCGGAAGTAACACCTCGTTCGCGCAATGAATCGCAGCAGCTGCTGCTTCGCTCCGCCGAGCCGACGGCGTCAGACTGGATGGGCGTAAATTGGTCGCGTTGGCTGCCCGTAGGCACACATCTCAACGAAGCAGGTCCGGCGCTGTATCGGTTGCGGCATGCAAACGGTTCCGAACTCTTGTACATCGGCGAAACGTTACGGCTGTCGCAACGAGCAAAGTCGCATGCACGAACCTATCTAGATCACGGGCAGATCGAGATCTCGTATGCGACCCAAGCTGGAGGAATTGGAAAACCTGCGCTGTTGGAACTTGAAAACGACTTGATCGGCTGCTACTACGATGCAATGGGAAGGCCGCCAACTTTTCAGTTTGCGAATGGAATTCCGCAGGCCCTTCACGCACCTGCTTGAAAGTCCCTTTGACGAGAGCGGCGGTCCATACTGATCGACCGAATTTGCTGCTCGTGGCTTATCGCTCCGCTGATTCGATCCGAAGTGTGTCGCGCACGGCCTCGCCCAACTGTTCGAGCAACGGGAATAGATCGACCGCAAGCTGGTGCTCGCCGCGCGCGTCGCGCACGGTCAATACCAGGCGGGAGCCGCTAACCTTAAGGCCAAGCACTTGCGCGCCAACGCCAGGCGTTCCGGGCTCGCCCCTTGGCCCACGGGCTGCGAGCAGCGCCATGCCCGAAGCGGTAGTGATGAATGTCGAAAAGTCCTTCACGACCAGATCGCCGATTGCATAGCTGCGTCCTTCGGACCAGGGCTGGGCCACACGAAAGCCGCCAGTGCCCAGACGCCGCCAGTCCATGCCCGTCCCCGGTTCCTCGGCCGTATCAACCTGAGCCTCAAAGCACTGCCCCAGATAGTGCTGCACACGGCTGCCGACGCGATGCACGCCCAATGTCCAGGTCGGCAGGTCTACGCCACCACCGCTGGAGCGCATGAGCTCATCGAGCCGGGCCTCCAGGGCTTGCAGCCGCCGGTCTCGCCGCTGCAACTCCTTCCCCAACACTCCGCCGATCGCCTCCAGCATCGGAAGTCCTGACAGGCGCGGAGGATTCTCAGACATGGTCAGGTGTAGCGTGCCGCGCCTCATCGCGCGGCATCGGAGCGTCGGAGAACGCGTCGATGCAACCGAGGAGCGACTTCACCATCTGAGCTTCGCGCGTGTCCGGCGGTGGACGCAGGTTGCCGAGCGTGTATCGAAACCAGGTCAGGACGTCCCGAGTTTGCGCCACTGCAGCGATATAGGCGCTCTGCTTCGCCCGCGCACTCGCGCACTCAGCCGCGACGCGCCGCGCTTCGACCTCTGCCCGTTCCTGGTGCGCTTGATGTGCGCGCATCGAGTCCAGGGCGCTGAAAAACTGCTCTGCCGATTCGATTGGCTTTAGCGCGGGTGGGGCCGCCAGAGCGGCATCGTCCCTGGCCTCGAACCCTGCGATTCGCACCTCCGCCTGCGGCAGAGCGCCAAGATCAACAACAGAAACAATGCTCATGGCCTTGTGTCCTTCAATGCACGGTGCTCGGGGTCCCGAGGCTGCTGTGACGAATACTGGGCGTGCTAGCTCGCGTGGTGGCCCAGGCACGCTCAAGCGCCATGGAGATGATGAAAGGGCCAACCCGGGCGACCAGTTGCTCAGCGCCGAATATCGCGATGGCGTCGCGGATGTCGTCCGGAAGCGAACTCGCCGGCTGCGACAGGTAGGCGCGCAGTTCGTCTGTGATGAGGCTGCCGAACTCGCGCAACGCTTCCAGGCCGGGAGGCGTTGCATTCAGAGGTTCTTCGATGAGGTCGTCCTGGTGCGTCATGATTCAGGCTCTCCGGTGGCCAGCAGTCCGCTCCAACCAGTGTCCTTGTCGGCCACACGCGCGAGCAAGGCAGCTGCTTCTTTCTTGCCCATCCCATCATCGTCCTCACGCCAGCCAGCGCGGGCCTTCAGCCAAAAAGGACAGGCGACGACATTGGCCTTCTTTCCGGCTGTGCCCGTGGCCATCTGAAACAGCGACTCGGCAACTTTGGCGTTGGCCTCGATGCCACCCAACTCCAACTCGTGCGCGTAGAGCTTTGTCAGCGTGTGCCGCGCAATGCCAATAACGGCCGCGACGCCTTCCAGAGGGACGCCCATCGCGGCCATTGCCTTGACGTGACGTGCCGCCGTCTCTTCGCGTTCGACGCGCGGGCGCCCCCGCTGATTTCCTGTCATGTGTCCCTCCTTCGCTAGGGTGGGTGGCTGTCTTTCGTCGATCTCAAGCATCGATCGACGTTGACATCCTTTGGAGCCTCGAGCAGACGCAATCGACAGGAGTGCCCGAACACCATTATTTGCTTTTTATAGGCGGCATCAAATCACTATTGCTTTTTGCAATAAAAACTCTGCGATCGGGATGCGTGCTCGGTGGCCGGTAGGTCTCGATTGCCAGCGACGGCCCCCCCCTCTTGAGGGCGAGACCCCGGCAGCGAGGCCTCTTGCCAGACGCATTCCCGGACTAGGATGGCCGCTGTCATGTCCGACAGCGCATCACCGCCGAGCGATCCTTACTGGCCGTTTCCGCCGTGGCCGAACCCGCTGGATCGTCATGTGAACCGCGCGAGGCAGGCTGCGACGCAGGACACGGAAGCTGAACTCGAAGCGCAGACAGAACGCTTGTGGGCGAAGTACCTCGAACTGCAACCGCGATCCAACAAGCGCCCATGAAGACGAATCCGCTTCATGGCTCGCCGCTCGCCAGCCCGAAGCGTCCGTGCGGTCATGGCTCGATAGCGCGGTAGCGAAGCGCGTGCGCTGCGGGCGCTATTCAGGGTGTCCAGGTGACACCACCGACACTCTTCGTCGGCGCGCGACGCGGTGGTTTCCTCGCCGATGGGACGAGCGGCTCTAACAGTCTTGACAAGGGTGTGGCGCCATCTTGAAGGGGGTATGCGCAGTGACCTTGCCGCAAGGTCACATCGGTCACCGCACACAATAAAGCTACGCAACAGCTTTACATAGCTCAATCATTGCTATAGTATTTCTATTCGTTCAATACAGGAGGCCTTTTGGATGATCTCTGTCTCTATTTCGCTTGAAGATGACTTGGCAATGATGGCGCTCGCGCAGGCGCGCAGCGAAGGACTGGATATTGGGGAGTTTGTGATCTCTGCTGTGCGCAAGGCGCTCGACGGGGCGAGCGCATCACAGGGGCACGCAAGTGCATCCCCTGAGCACTGGCTGGACGAAGCCGTACAGCGTGCGAAGCGCGTCGCGCATGCCGCAGAGTTCAAGCTGCAGGATCTGTTCTCGAAAGACGAGTGGAAAAACATACCTTCGCCAACCGTGTTCGGGAGGGAATTTCGAAAGACTGCAGAGCAGCAAGGCCTTGCGACTCACGTCGGTAAGACACCTGCAAACCAAGCCATCTACAAGCGGAAGTGAGACATGAAAATTAAGAAGCCTGACGAGAGGATGTACGTCTGCGAGGTGGACACCGCATATCAGACCAACTCAGGAATCGAGTACCGCTGGAAGAAGGTGGACGTCGAACTGACCGCCAACACAGATCGCGCCAGGTGTGCCTACTGCGCAGGCAGCGTGAAGTTCCACCGAAAGCAAAAAGCCAATGGCACTGCGGACCATGTCGAGCACAGATCGCGCCAAGATTCCGAGAATTGCATGGGCGGGCACTACTTCAAAGGCGAACATCGTCGATCTCAGAATCCGGTGGAGTGACCTCAATGTCAGCCCGTGGCTGCTGGCCGCAAAGAGTGCCGCGGCCCGCCACCCATCTTTTCGCCGATCACTGTGCCACCACACGCCACAGAGATCGTCGGGCCGGATCGGTGGAATCAGTGCAGTCAGTGATTTCGCATTTGCATAGTTCCACCGCGCGGGCGGGCTTTCTCCTTGAACCCTTGTGCCGGGATCACTGATTTCAGTGACCTCGTCTCGGCGACAACGCACGCGCACGAGAAAGGGGCGACTCATGCGAATAGGGAATCACTGACTGCACTGATTGCACTGATGGGGAGGACGCCCCGTTCGAGGTCATACGATCAACCCTCTGGCGGCGCGGATCTGGTCGGAAACGGGAAGCTTCGCGAGGGCGTAAACCCTGACACGGCGCCCGCTAAGGACGAACAACCCATCAGTAGCGTCGGGGTTGTGCGCCACCGCATAGCCCGACTCGTGGAACTTGTGCGAGATCGAGCGGCGGGCCTTGCGGTCGCCCAGTTCTTCGGCAAGCTCGTGAAGGTTTAGCGAGCGGGCCCCTGTGATCACCTGTTGGAGCGTGACGGCCACCGGACCGCCGATGTGCGCGATGACTTCGGACAGCTCCCCCTTGTCGGGCGCCTCGCCCGCTTGCACCATCGCCCAGAAAGCTGGTGTCTGAGGTGGCGGCGCCTTGGCGTCGAAGCCGGACAGGTCAAGCTCGCGCAGGAACGCCACAACGTGGTCGGTGCCGCCCGCCGCATACCACGGGTGCAGGCGCTGTGCCCGTTCGATTACCTCGGGCGTCTTCTCGACGTTGCTCCATGCGACGTAGTGCCGACGATCCTCGGCCGGGAGGTACAGCCCTGAGAGCTTGTTATTGGTCGTGAACACCACGCCGATCACGTTCACGACGTAGTACTCCTTCAGGTTCTTCTCGTTGACGCGCAGCGTCTCGGGTGGGGCCGCAATGATCGTCTTGCTGTGCTCGTAGAACGAGTAGCGGTCCACCTCGGTGCCCATGTCACGCGCCTCGCTCACGCGCACCACCACGCCCTTCATCCAGCCGGTGAACGGACGGACCATCTGAGCCGGTGAGATGTCGTGCCAGTTCCATGCGCCGACCCCCTCTCGCGCCGGGAAGAGAAGCGTGTCCTTGCCGATGCCGGGGACGCCGCCCATCACGATCGCGTGATTGCATTTCTCTCCGGGGCGCTGGATGCGGTGGGCGAGCCAGAACTCGATGTGCTCGGCCTCGTCGGGGTAGAGAAGCCGCAGATGCTCGCGCCATGGACCTGCACGGGCGGCATGACCGGAGTTCGATGGAGGTGCGCGATAGAGGTTAAATGCCTTCAATCCCGGTCGCGGAATCACACCGGCTTGATCGATCGCAACATCGACAAGTAGCTCGGGCTGCGCAGGGTGCCATGTAAGCTGGTGGATCGGCCGGTGTTGACTGAGCCACGCGCTGGCGGCCATCTCCTTCGACCCGATCATCTTGGGCGGCAACGCGGCATTGACCTTGGCGGCGGGCCACAACGCCCTCGTCGGCCGGAACAGGAACAGCGGCGACTCCATGTAGCTGTAGAAGTCGTCGTAGCCGAAGAACGTGCTCTGTTCGGACGACGGCCCATTTGGATTCGGGCTCGGTCTTCCCCTGACTGCATCCCGCTCGGCCAGGCTCAATGAGTCCCAATAGGCGCGGCGCCAGCCCGGCGCCTCGTGATCGGCCGCGGCGAACAGCGTCCCCGCCGTCGTCGCGCCGCCCGGATCCATTGAGCGCCACCGCTTGAGGATCTCGTCACCGCCCGGATAGTCGGCGCCCTTGGCGCACCATTCGTCGAACTGGTCGACGCTGATCCCGGCGTCGGAGGAAGCGAACATCAGCACGGCGAGCGCGCCGTAGCGGTGGTTCGCGTTGAGATACCCGATCGGAAGGTGATCCGGATGCAGGGTTGCCAGTGCCGCGAGCGCCTCGCGCACCTTCGCGTCTCCCACGGGCGCGCGTGGCGGGCGCTCGGTCGGCGCGGGCCTCGGTGGCACTTCGCGCAGCAACAGATCCACCGGCAGCACGCGTTCCCGCCCGCGCACGATCGGCTCCAGTGGGGGCGCGGCGCAGATGGTCTGCTCGGGCTGGAACACCGACTTGTCGATCACGAGTGAGGGGCATTTGGCACGCAGCCGGGCGGCGAGTGCTTCGCCGACACGCCTCAACTCGTCGCGCGAGCAGGCCCGGTCGAGTTCCATTACGGCGCGTAGCCGGTGATCGCGGTCGTGCGGGCTGCCGGACTTGTGGCTGTGCGTGTGCCAGCGTGCCGAAGAGATCGCATCAAGCTGCTTGCCTATCTCTTGCAGATCGGCCGTGCTGGCCCCATCAATGTCGAGTGCGAGCCACCGCTGCGGTAGTGCGGACAGCTTGCCACGACGACCCTCCAGCGCGCCGCAGAAATACGTCCCACCCTTGGCCGTGGCTCGGGTGTCATTGAGCAAGGCCACCAGATCCTCGAAGGTCTGCGCCTCACGGCGCCGTGGTCGGACGTCGTAGAGGTTGGCGCCGATCGACAGCGCGAAGGGCGATGCGGTCGAGATCGCGGCGGTCATGGTCTCCTCCCGGATATCGCTGGCCTCGGCCGTGCTGACTTCTCGTGCGTTCATCACGCAGCCTCCTCAACGTTCCGCAGGAGATGCCGGGCGCGGTACGCCGCAAAGAGGCGCCGCCCGGCGCGCAGCGCATCGGCAATGAGCGCAAGTTCGCACTGCATGTAGCTGCGACGGCTCTGCCGGACCGGGCGCCAGGCGGTACGCTGGCGCCCGGTGTCGGCGCGGGCTTGGTCGGCAAGCTCGCAGGCTGACTCGAAGTCCTGCTTGAGTGCCTCGATCGTGCCGGGCGTGACGTAGACGTCGCAGGCGCCGCAGGAGGTCACTGGAGGTCCCTTGGCGCCGCGCGCGCAGGCACGGTGGACCGACACCACCGGCCACGCTTCGCAGACCCATGGAGCCCGCCAGCAGCCCTCGTCGAGATACTCCTTGGCGAGCCACGCGTTGCCGGTAATGCGGCGGCGCAGGTGGTCTCGATCGCGCGGCTGCCGTACGATGGCGTCATCGGTTGAGGTCGGGCTGCTCATGTTGGGCTCCTTTCCTTCGCTGGTGCGGCGCCCGGCAAGGCGCTTGCGGGATTGGCTCTCGAAGACTGGAAGGCGCCGCCGCCTGCAAGGGTTGTGGCGTTTTTTTCAGGCGGGAGCGATGAAGGGAAGCAGGTGGGCGGATCCGGCGGTCATGTGGCCTCCCCTGCGGTTTCAGGCGATTCGCAAATTCGGCGCGATCTTGCGAAGCACCCATGCGGCGCTTCGGCAATCTTGGAATGGTTCACCGGCCCGCATCACTGCATCAGGGCACCGGGCCATTTCCAGCATTGCGGCCCGGTCGCTACGCGGAATATCGATGTTGTTGGCCGTCAGCAATGCTGGTAACCGACGTGAGTGGCCCTCGCAGCCTGCGCCGATCAACGCCAGCAGCGTGTCGCCCGTCTCGATCATCGCCTCGATGCGGCGCACGTCGCCCGGCGCCTTGAGCTTTCGCAGAACTGCCTTCAGCCGCTCGATCAACGCGGGCACCGTTTTGATTGACGCCGGGGGCACAACCTCAGCGACTGGGAAACTGACCCGCCTTCCGCCGTCGGCAAAGACCGCCTCGGCTCCCTTCCGCCCTGCTAAGGCCGCGCTATCGCGGTTCTCCATGCTGCGGCGCGCCCGCGCCGCACCGAGTGCGAAGATGGCTTCATCGAAGCTCGGCACCAGTGCGTACAGCCTGCCGCCTAGTTCCGCAACCACGTTCATGGCGAGCAGTTCCTGATAGACCTGACCCATGAACCACCGCAACGATGCGTCGCTTTGCCATACGTGGCTGTTGGTTTGGCGCCAACCGTTCGGCCCGAAGATGCGTTGGACCATCGGCACGCCGACGGCGGTGACGCCACCGGCGAGCCGAACGCCGCCTGCCACGGTTCCATGTCGCTTCAGGCGTGAAAGCGCGCCCTGCGCGGCGTCCTCCCCAGTCGTTTCGATCATGCGTTACCTCTTTTCAATGCCAGCGCGGATTCCCGTCCGCGACGGATCGGAATCGACCCGTGGCAATGAATGTCGAGGTAGAAAAAAAACGAGTCGAGGGGCCCGTTTATTTCTCTTTGTTAACGCCCCTTCGGTCTGCCGCGCGGTCGTGCGGGGATAACTTTCCCGATCGCCTCGTATGTGAACTGGAGCGGGGGGGCGCCGGACGCGCGAACCGGCTGCGGCGGCAAGCAAATCTCACGCAGGCGTTGGACCACTTCGCGCACGGTGAGCGTCGGCTCGACCGCCATCAGATCGGCATGCGACCGCAGGATCGCGGCGCAGTCGGCCTCGGTCGGACGGGGCACCGGGTTTTTCGGAAGGCGCGCCTCCAATTCGGCAAGCTGCCGTTCGTGCAGGACGAGCGACTCTTGCAGTGCGTCGAGGGTCGTTTGCTTGTCTGCCTCAAGACGCTCGCGGTACTCGCCCATGCGGCGGCGAAAGATCGACAGCATTTCGGCCTGCGTCCCGATCAAGCTGGCCTGCTTCACGCTCATTGCGATTGAGATGGCGGCGATGCCGAGGAGTCGAACCGACAACTCGGCGCCCGAAGCCGCGGCGACTTCTGGCGCGACACCCGCCTTCACCATCTCGCGCAGATGCGGCGTCAACTGGAAATTTATGCCTTCGCGATGCAGCGAGATCTTGTCCACGAAGCGGGCGTGCTGGTCGTCGTCAAACCCGGCGACAAGGTCGCCGATCGCCTCCCATGGGTCGGTTGGATCAGTTGTCACGAAACCCCCGAAAACAGCCCGAACCACCGCACTCGGACGCAGCAGTTCGTAGGCTATTATCGAGGCGCACCGCAGCAGTTTCCTGGCTGTTTTTGTGTCACGCGCGTTCGCAATGCGGAGGTCGGGAGTTCGATCCTCCTCCTCTCCACCAACCCGTCTCGGCCCACTACGGGCCTCTCAGCACCAAGCGCCAGCCTCCGGAGGCGTCAGCGACGCAGTCGCAGGTAGCGGAGCATAACGTTGGCCATCGTTCCGGCGCGTTGAAATACCGGCTCGAACAACGCGTTGTAGACGCCCGTGCCGATCACCGAACCGAGGCCGATCGCGACGATCGAGAACAGCGTCGCCACGAAGTTCTCCACCCCCGCAAGACGATCATTGCCGACGAGTTCGGCCATCCCGATGAGACCCAGCGATCCGGGCACCAGCAGCCACAGTGCCGGCGTGAAAGTCACCATCGAGGGCGGCCCGCCCAGCCGGTACTGCACCATGTAGGACACCGGCGTGATCAGCATGGCGGCGAAGAAGCCGCTCATGTAGCCACCGAACGCCGCATTGCCGACCAGTTGGCCCGCCTGGGCGACGCACAGGAGCGCGAGCATCCACGGCAAGGTCCGAAGGCGCGCGGAGTAGTGCAACACGTGCCCCACACCGAAGAGCAGCACGCCAAGCCAGGGCGCCCACGCCCGCACCGCACCTTCCGGTCCTGGCGTAAGCAACTTGTCCGGCGGCAGGCCGACCAGCGATGCCGCAGCCAGCATGCCCAGAACGAGAAACACGAGTTGCAGCAAGCCGTACACGAAGCGCGTGCCGCCTGAAACGATGTCGCCATAAGCCAGCTCGACCGTCGCGATCGCGAGCGTCCCGCCGGGCAGGAAGGTCACCAGCGACGCGACGAGCACATAGATCGGACTGGCCGCAAAACCGTGCTGCGCCGCGAGCAGTGACACCAGCGCCACGACGAAGGCCGCGACGGTCGGCAGCAGCGTCGTGATGATCCCGCGGTTGCGCGCCAGCACCTTCAGCACGCCAACCACCAGCCCGAAGAACGCGGCCGCACCCACCACGTCGGCGGCAGGCCGCAGCACCAGCGCGATCCCGACGGTGACCATCACATGCCCGAGCACGCCCCACGGCAATCCGAGCCGGGGCTGCATCGACAAGATGGCATAGATGCGCTTCAGGCCCTCGGCCGGGTCGATCGGTTCGCGCTCCGCGTCGCGCGCCAGTTCATAGGCCGCCTCGATCTGGTCGAATCGCAGCACGAGACCCTGCTCGGCCGTGAACTCGATCTGCAGCGAATCCTCTTCCGCAAAATTGACGAACACCACCGTCGGCAATGCGAGCGCATTGAAGTGCTCGATTTGGTAGACGCGAGCCATGCGCCGCAGCGATGTCTCGACCAGCCCCGCAGGCGCGCCGGTGGCCAGCAGCAGGTGGCCGAGGCGCAGCAGGAAGCGCAGCAGATGCCGACGCTCGGCCACCGAACGCCCGCCGCCAGCGTCCGTCGGTGCCGCGGGCGGTGGATTCGCTGGCTCGGATTCGGAGTTCATGCCGAAACTGACTGCCTTCCATTACCCCGCCGGGGCTCGCGTTTCACGTGCCTTTCGTCGGCTCCGGCGCCGCCTTGATCTCCATCTCAGCGCGACCAGCGAGTGCCAGCCAGGCCGGCAGGACCGCCAGGCACAACAAGGGCAGCAACTCGACGCCCGGGATCATGACCGCGCCCATGAAAAGACTCAACCATCCATCGCGCGTGGCGACCAGCGTGAAGCCGAGCACGGCACAGGCCACGGTCAGCGCCATCGGCACCGCCGGAAAGAGTTGGTGCACCAGCAAGCCGAAGGCAACCCCCACGAAGACCAGCGGAAAGATACGCCCGCCGCGGAACCCGCAGGTCGCGGAGATCAGCACTGCGACGAGCTTGATGACGACGATGAGTGCCAGTCCCGCCGCGTCGTACTGCCCTGCCGTGGATGCCAGCGTCTTCATCTCGCCCAGCCCCTTGAACATGGTGATCGGCCCGCCGACCAGGCCCAGGATGCCGAGCAGAAACCCGCCCAGCGTCAATGCCAGCACAGGATGCCTGAGCGACAGGAAGAAGCGATGCAACAGCGGGAACACCCAGACCGCCACCATCCCGATCACGACAGCAGCCAGCGCGACGAGCATGCCAGTTCCGATGTCCACGATCGTGGGATTGAGGTAGGGCGTCACCGCGAGCGAGAAATCCATGACCTCGAAATGCGACATGGTCAGCGCACCCGATCCTGCCGCCACCAGCGGTGCAAAGAGCTGATCCCAGACGGGCTCGCTTTTTTCCTTGTCGGACGCAACCATCTCCGAGAACAGCAATGCGGCCGCGACGGGCGTGCCGAACATCGCGCCGATCGTGCCGGCCGCCGCCAGCATGACCCAGCCTTTCGCCGGCACGCGAGGCATCAGCTTGGCACCGATCGCCACGGTGAGCCCCACGATGATCGCGATGATCGGGTTCTCCGGGCCGAGGCTCACGCCACCGGCCAGCGCCAGGATGAGCGCCACCGCCAGGCCCGGCAACACGATGATGGGCGTCGGAGGGCCGAACAGCGAGACCGTCGCGGGGTCTGGCCCGGCATGTCCCGGCGCGAAGCGCACGACGAGGCCGACGGCAAGTCCGGTCAGCGTCAGCATACCCAGCGTCCACCACCATGTCGTGGCCGTCGCACCGAACTTCGGCGGCAGCACCTGCCAGAGAAAGTGCTGCAGCAGATTGGCGGCGAGCACCACGACCAGCAGGATCAGGGCGGCAGCCACGCCGACCACGATCGCCGGCACCGCCAGCGCGACCATTCTGCGCACACGAGGGTCCATCATTTCATCTCCGCCGTTCTCTCGAGGTTGCCCGACATCCCGAATCAGCCGAAGGGCCCGCTGTCGAACACCATGCTCGCAATAGCAAGCAAGCCGATGATCAGAAGCAGCAGTGCGACGAGCAGCGTCAGGGAAACAGGGAAATGGCTCTCGGCATGAACGAGCCCCTGCGCCTTCAGCGCCTGGCGCTCCTTTCGCAGCCCGACCATGAAGAAGCAGTGGTAGCCGATGCCCGAGACCAGCATGGCAATGCCCAGCAGGACCAGCGCAATGCCGAAATGGCGCGCCGCCTCGCTGCTCTTGAGGACTTGCGAGTCGTGGAGCTTCTGGAACACCTGATAAATGGTGAAACCGAAGCCGATCAGCGACAACGACGTGCGAATCACCGACATCAGCGTCCGGTCCGCGCTCATGCGCGTGCGCTGGAACGACATGCCGGTCCTGCGCGAAGACAGTTCAACCGACATGCGCTCCGACTCCGAACCCGTTCCCATCAGTGGCTTTTCGTCAGGCATTCAGGACTCCCAGATCGCGCAACGCATGCAGGATGATGGTCACCGCGAGAGCGACCTGGAGCACGCCGAGCACGGCCCCCAGGATCTCGAACACGATGGCCGTCGTGCCTCCCAGCATGCGACGCGCGTAAAGCATGGCCAGAAGATTCAACAGCATCACGCCGACCAGGATGGCAAAGATCGTCAACGTGCGTTCGACGTCGTGCGTGTGCGTGAGCAGCACGATGACCGAGGCGGTCCCATAGGGCGTGACCACGGTCGGAAAGGCGATCCGCATCGCCGCCGCCATCGGTGAATCCGGCAGGCGCGCAGGCGGCGTGGCGGCCGGCGCGTACTGCTCCAGCACCACGCGCATGCCCACGACGAAGAAGATGGCACCCCCTGCAAGCAGGAGCGCGGGCGGCGATATGTTCCAGCTTTGAAGAAGTGCGCGGCCCACCAGCGCGCCGGCGACCACTGCGACCAGGGCGACGAAGAATGCGCGAATCGCGACCTTCCTCACCGCCGATTCGTCCAGCTCGTGCGTGAGCCTGGCGAAAGGGCCGATGACCTTCAGCGGCCCGAGCATGACAAACATCAACGTGAAGATGCTTCCCGCTCCGAGGTAGAAGTTGGTGTCGTGCATTGTCGATGCGTTGCTCATCGCCCTCGGACCACCGCTGGCGGTGTCCAACTGCCGTCGAGCGCGGCCTGTTCCGGCCAGTAGGACCGGATGTAGAGCGAGAACTCGCTCGCTCCATCGGCAGGCGCGGGGAGCCAGTTGCTCTCCATGTCAGCGCCCGGTGACTGGCTCTGCACGTAGATCGTCAGCGAACCATCCGTGCCGTACTGCAGCGTCTTGTTCTTGGTGCCGACTGAGTAACGCGCCAAGGGATTCGGCTCGAAGAAGTGATGGCGGTTGTAGAGCGTGAGCGACCAGAACCCCTTGACCGGCGGCGTCGCGCCCTTCGGGAAGGTCACCGTGTAGCGGTTCGCGCTGTTCAGCCGCTCGCCGCCATCGTCGAGGTCCTGGTAGAAGTACTTGGTCTCGTTCTGCTTGTTGACGAAGATGTTCGACTTCGCCACCGCCGTGCGAGTGAAATAGTCACTGCCGAAGTTCGCGCCGTTCGCGATGGTCGACCAGTGGTGAGGCAACTGCCGCCCGTAGTTGCGGAACTGGAACAGGGGCTCGATCAGTTCCTTGTCCGCCGCTGCCAACGCCTGGTTGAAGACGTCCCTGACGCGCGCGTCCTTGCTCGCCGCATCCACCACCGCCAGCACCTGCGCGTAGCGCGCCGATTCACCGGCCATCGGCTTCGCATCGGCCAGCGCGCCCGGCAGCATGTCCAGGAACTTCTCCGGCGGCACCCATCTGGTCTCGGCACCGTCGCCTCCGCTGTCCGACGGGTTCTTCACCGTCGGTACCTTGCGCCAATCAGTGACCTTCATCTTTCCGTCGAAGCTCGCCACCGGATACAGGGCGATCCTGTTGATGACCGACTGGACCGCCTGCAGATCCTGCACCGTGTCTTCGCGAAACACGCGCGGCACCACCACGCCGGTGCCGCTCTGCGACACGAACACCTTGCTGATGCCCTGCGGCACGGTGCCCACCCAGTTCGGCCCGGCCAGCAGGTAGAAGCCGGGGCGCGTGCCGTACATCCGCCCCAGCTCTGCAAAACTGTCGGTGCGCGAGTCCACCACCTGATAAACCCAGAAGCGATCGCCGAAATCCGGTACCTGCACCACCACCGGCGACACGTCCAGCGCGAGGATGCTGTTGCCGTAGACCACGTCCTGGTTGGGGCACGCCACCGCGCGCTCGGCAGGGTCGATATAGTCGGTGAGCATGGTCACCGAATTGAGGGGCCCGACCGGCAGCACGCCGCCCAGCAGCATCGGATGCGGCAAGGGCGCGAAGGTGAGGCGCCGGTTGTAGACGTTGACGATCGGCCATGCCCAGAAAAAGGCGTCCCGAGCGACGAGTCGCACGTAGTCGTCGGTGAGTTTCATCTGGGTGTCGGGCCCGGGGATCACGTGCGCCATCGTCATCTCCTGGTGAAGTCGCGTTCGGCTCAGGCTGCAAACACCTTGTTCCAGTCGCGCTGCATGCTCACGACTTCGATGCCGTACTCGCCTGCTTTGTCGAGCGCCTCGACCAACGGGCTGAGACGGAACTCACGGTCATAGGCGAACTCGCGCTGCGCGTCGTCGTGATGCAAGAGCAACGCCAGTCGCGCGCCGCTTCCCGACTTGACGTAACGCAGCATCGACAGGTCGCCATCGGAATTTCCGAAGGCCAGGATCGGCCGACGACCGATGTGCAACCCGATGTTCTGCGGCTTGACGTCTCGGTCGTCGAAGGTGCCCAGTTCCGACAGCTTGAAGAGTTCGGCGCGCCCACCGCGCATCTCGAAACGTGTCTTGACACTGCTGCCGATCACCTGCTCCGGCGGAATGCCGTAGACCTCTTCCGCAAAGGCGCGCATCAAGTCGATGCCGCCGCCGGAGACGATGAAGTTCTTGAAGCCATTGGCGCGCAGGTGGTCGAGCAGTTCGATCTGGGGTTGGTAGACGCACTGCGTGAAGGGTCGCCCCAGCTTGGGGTGCCTGGCCGATGCCAGCCAGGCGCGCGCCGCGTCCATGAACTCGTCCTCCGTGAGCCCGGCATGGGTTGCGAACGCGATCTCGAACGCGCCCTGCTTGCCCAGACTCATGATGGTCTTGAGATCGTGTTCGAGGAAGGCCTTGTAGGGCTGGCGGTCCTTGAGGGTCGGATCCTTCGCCGCCAGAGCCTTGAGGCGATCGTCGGCGAAGAAGAGCTGAACCTGGATGGGCTGCTCGCACCACAAGGTACCGTCGTTGTCGAAAGTGGCGATGCGCTCCGCAGGGCGCACGAAATCGGGCCCGCCCTCCTTCGTCACGCGGGCGACGAAGTCGAGCAGAGTCCGCTTGGCCGGGCCGTCGGTCCAGGAGGCGAGAGGCGCTGCGTCCATGGCAGTCAGCAACTGGGGGCGTCGCGGCCCTCAGTTGCTGCCTCCGGCTGCGGCCTGCGACATCTTCGCGAGCGCGTCGTCGATCGTGAAGGTGTTGGGCTTCTGGATGGGTGGAAAGTCCTTGAACGTAGCCGCGAACTGGTCCGCGATGGCGTATGCGCCGTAGAGGATGTACGCGTGGTAGAGGAACCACTCGTAGTAGCTGTTGGAGGTCACGTCGGCGCGCTCGAACGGATCCGTTCGAAGGTTGAACAACTTGGGTAGACGCAGCGCGACGAAAGGCTCACCCCAGATTCGCATGGTCCCCTGGACGCGCTGCTCCATGAACACGACCTTCCAGTTGTCGTAGCGGATGCCCAGCACGTCGCCGTCGTCGCTGATGTACACGAAGAGCTTGCGCGGACTCTCCTTCTCCTTCCCCGTCAGGAAGGGAAGCAGGTTCACGCCGTCGATATGGTTCTTGTACTTGCGCCCGATCGCGTCGACGCCCTTCTTCACCTTTTCGACAACATCCGGCTCGCCGGCCATCGCGAGGAAGGTGGGTAGCCAGTCATGGTGCTGCACGATGCCGTTGGTGACGGTGCCAGCGGCAATCTTGCCGGGCCAGCGGACGACCATCGGCACGCGGAACGCGCCTTCCCAGTTGCTGTTCTTTTCGCTGCGGAACGGTGTCATGGCGCCGTCCGGCCAGCTGTTCATGTGAGGGCCGTTGTCCGTCGAGTACATCACGAAGGTGTCCTCGGTGATGCCCAGTTCGTCGAGATAGTCGAGCAGTTGGCCCACGTTCTTGTCGTGGTCGATCATCGTGTCGTGGTACGGCGACTGCCAGCGGCCGGCCTGCCCCAGGCTTTCCTTCTTCGTGTGCGTGAAAAGGTGCATGTGGGTGAAATTGAGCCACACGAAGAAGGGCTTGCCGTCCTTGTGCTGCCGCCCGATGAAGTCCTTGGCAGCCGCCGCGAACTCGTCGTCGCAGGTCTCCATTCGCTTCACGCTGAGTGGCCCGGTGTCCTCGATCTTCTGCTTGCCTACGCGGCCCCAGCGCGGCTCTTCGGTCGCGTCGTCCTTGTCCGTCGCCCAGGAATGGACTACGCCGCGCGGGCCGACCTTCTTCCTGAAATCCGGGAAGTCTTTCTCCGGGTAGTAGTCGTACATCTCCGGCTCTTCCTCGGCGTTCAGGTGATACAGGTTGCCGAAGAATTCGTCGAAGCCGTGGTTGGTCGGCAGCATGCTGTTCATGTCGCCCAGATGGTTCTTGCCGAACTGGCCGGTCGCGTAGCCCTGGTTCTTGAGCAACGCCGCGATCGTCACGATGTTGCTGTTCATGCCGATGGGCGCACCCGGAATGCCGACTTTCGACAGGCCGGTTCGATACACGCTCTGCCCGGTGATGAATGAGGAACGGCCCGCGGTGCACGATTGCTCGCCGTACGAATCAGTGAACTTCATGCCCTCATTCGCCAGCCGATCGATGTTGGGCGTCCGATAGCCCATCAATCCATCCGAATAGCAGCTGAGGTTGGTGATGCCGATGTCATCACCCCAGATCACGAGAATGTTGGGCTGCTTCGTTGCCGCTGCCGGCTTCTTCGATGCCATTACGAGCTCCTTGGTTGGTCCACAGGCATTCGCCCGGTGCTCCAGGCGGGCCTGGGCGGTCAGGGCGATCGATGGCCGCGGGCGCAACGGAATTCCGCCGCGCCGAGGCGTACCGCTAGCATGCGCACGCCGTCCGCAAAGCGCACTTGTCCCAAGGTGAAGCGGCTCTTGCACCTTGGTGCAAGGAATGGCGGGGCACTTGGCCCGCAAGTCAGGAGGGTCTTGAGAGCGTCAGGTGTCGAGCGTCAGATGCTGCCCGTGCAATGCCGCGGCGGCAGGGGATGCCAGGAAGGCGATGGTCTGCGCCGCCACGCCGGTCGACACCCACTCGGCCGGATTGGCATCCGGCATGGCCTGCCGGTTGGCAGGCGTATCGAGCACGCTGGGCGCGACGCTGTTGACGTTGATGCCGTGCGGCGCCAGTTCCGTCGCCGACGCCTCGACCAGGCGCTGCAAGGCGCTCTTCGACGCGATGTACGCCGACATGGCCGCGGCGCCGCGCGATGCGGTCTTGGCGGTGACGGCGATCACGCTGCCGGCCTTTCGCTCGATCATCGAAGGCACCAGCGCCTGCGAGACCGCCACGAAGGACCAGGCGTTCAGGGTCATCATCCGGTCCCAGGCCTCGCGGCTCAGCGCATGGACGGGCTCGCCCATCTCGAAGCCTCCGGCGATGTGGACCAGTGCGTCGACCTGCCTGAAGGCGTTCAGGATGCGCTGCGCCGCCCCGACCATCGCCGGCACCGAGGTGACGTCGGCTTCGAGCAGCAGGTGCTGGGAGTTCTCGAGCCCCGGGAACGCACTCGACAGGTGATCCATCCGATGGTCGATCAGGGCCACGCGAGCCCCCTGGTCGAGAAAATGCTGGACGACGGCTCGGCCGAGCGCGCCGGCCGCGCCTGTCACGACCACGTGACGGTGATTGGCTTCGATCATTAGGGGCTCCTTGTTGGGGCACGGATGGTAACGCCGGCGTCAAACCGGTTCGTCGCGAACGGCCTCTGGACTGGCATCATCGACATTTTCGTTTTTACATCGGAGACTTTTCATGAAAGAAGTGGTTGTTGTCAGCGGCGTACGCACCGCCATCGGAACCTTCGGCGGAGGACTCAAGGACGTCCCTCCCACCAAGCTGGCGGCGTTGGTCACCAAGGAGGCGCTGGCACGCGCCAAGGTCGACGGCAAGGACGTCGAAAACGTCGTCTTCGGCCACGTCATCAACACCGAGCCGCGCGACATGTACATGGCGCGCGTGGCAGCCATCGAAGGCGGCTGCGCCCAGGAAACGCCGGCACTGACGGTCAACCGCCTGTGCGGATCGGGCCTTCAGGCCATCGTGAGCGCGGCGCAGAGCATCCAGCTCGGCGACGCCAAGGTCGCCGTGGGCGGCGGCGCCGAGAGCATGAGCCGCGCGCCCTTCGCCTCGCTCAGCGCGCGCTGGGGCGCCCGCATGGGCGACACCAAGATGGTCGACATGATGCTCGGCGCCCTGCACGACCCCTTCCAGACCGTCCACATGGGCATCACGGCAGAGAACGTCGCCAAGAAATGGGGCATCAGCCGCGAGACGCAGGACCAGACGGCGCTCACCAGCCACCAGCGTGCCCAGAAGGCGATCGAGAGCGGCTATTTCAAGTCGCAGATCGTTCCGGTGACGCTGGAAAGCCGCAAGGGCCCGACGCAGTTCGACACCGACGAGCATGTGCGCTTCAACGCGAAGATCGAGGACATGAGCAAGCTCAAGCCCGCCTTCCTGAAGGAAAACGGCACCGTGACCGCGGGCAACGCCTCCGGTGTCAACGACGGGGCTGCCGCCGTGGTGCTGATGGAGAAGGAAGAAGCCGCACGCCGCGGCCTCAAGCCGATGGCGCGCATCGTGTCCTACGCCTTCGCCGGCGTCGATCCGGCCTACATGGGCATCGGGCCGGTCCCGGCATCGCGCAAAGCGCTGGAGAAGGCGGGCCTGAAGGCCTCCGACATGGACGTGATCGAGGCCAACGAGGCCTTCGCCGCACAGGCCTGCGCGGTGAGCAAGGATCTGGAACTCGATCCCGCCAAGGTGAACCCCAACGGTTCGGGCATTTCACTCGGCCACCCTGTGGGCGCGACCGGAGCGCTGATCACCGTCAAGGCGCTGTACGAGCTGGAGCGCATCCAGGGGCGCTACGCCTTGGTGACCATGTGCATCGGCGGCGGACAGGGCATCGCGTGCATTTTTGAACGAGTGTGAACGACCGGCCCAAAGTTGTGGCTATAATCGTGGGATTGCCTGAAACGACATTCAAGTCGTCGCTCAGGGGCTCTTAGCTCAGTTGGTAGAGCAGCGGACTCTTAATCCGTAGGTCGAGTGTTCGAGTCACTCAGGGCCCACCACCAACACTGAAAAAGCCTGCTACCGGAAACGGCAGCAGGCTTTTTTCTTGCGCTTCGCGGGCCCGCTCACCCGTGCGCCAGCAGCATCTTCAGGAAGGTGATGCCGTTACGCTGCCCTTTGTCCTCGTCGCAGTTGTTGAAGATGATGTGCGTGTTGCGCACCTTGTAGGCAATGCGCAGGGCCTCGACGACCAGTTCGCGGATCTCCTCGTCGGGGTAGTCGTAGTCGAATCGCTCGGCGGCCGACGACGCGCCCTTGGCGTTGTAAGTCTCGGTGTTCCGGCCATGCAGCCGCACCAGCCCATAGTCCGGGTGCGTGGTTTCGACCAGCATCGGAACGCTGTTGGCAAAGCCCTGCGGTCCGTCCACGATGGTGTGCACGACCTTCATCTCGCGGAGGAAATCGAGGGTTCGCGCGCGGTGGGCTTCGTCGAGCCACGACTGGTGACGGAACTCGACGCTGACGGTGTGGCCCTCCATCATCTCGATGCAATGCTCGACGTGCGCATGGCCCTCCGGGTTGCACATCAGCCAGGGCGGAAACTGGAAGTGGACCAGCCCCAGCTTGCCGGCGATCCTGAGCGGCGCCAGCGCATCGACGAAACGCCGCCACAGCTCTGCCCGGATCTCTGGCGCGGTGCTGCGGTAGTAGAGCGTCTTCATCGTGCCCAAGGCTTCCTTGATGTCCTTGTGCATCACTTTCGGGTCCGTCTGGTGGCCCGTGAAGAGCCGGAAGGCCTTGACGTTGAAGGTGAAGGTCTCGGGCGTGCGCTCGACCCAGTTCTGCGCGGTGACCGGGTCCGGGATCGCGTAGTAGCTCGAATCGACCTCGACCAGCGGAAAGATCGACGCGTAGTAGCGCAGCCGCGCCTCGGGCGTCTTCGCCTCCTTCGGGTAGAAGCGCCCGCAGTCGATCAGCGTCTTGTCAGTCCAGGAGGCGGTGCCGACGAGGATGGCCATCGGCGCATGCTAATGGCGCCATCGGGCCAATGCGATTTGTTACGTGCCCAGGTACGCCCGCATCGCGGTCCGCGCCTGCCGCGACAACGCAGTTCGGTGGCTGGACAAGCCACCGGGGATTGCTGCACGCTGCGCCTTTCATTCCTGAAAAGCAGAAAGGCGGTCATTCCATGGACTTGAATCTCAAAGGCAAGCTCGCGCTGGTCTCCGGCAGCACCGCGGGCATCGGCCATGCCATCGCGGCCGCGCTCGCAGCCGAAGGCGCACGGGTGATCGTGAACGGACGCTCCCAGTCTTCCGTCGATGACGCAGTGGCTCGCATTCGCGCGGGAGAAGGCGGTGAAGTGCTGGGCTTCGCCGGCGATCTGGCCACGCCCGCCGCAGCCGACGCGCTGGCGGCCCGGTTCCCGAACATCGAGATCCTCGTCAACAACCTCGGCATCTTCGAACCCAAGCCCTTCGAGGACATCCCCGACGAGGACTGGACGCGTTTCTTCGACGTCAACGTCCTGAGCGGCGTCCGGCTGTCGCGCCTGTGCCTGCCGGCGATGAAGCGCGCGAACTGGGGCCGCATCATCTTCATATCGAGCGAAAGCGCGCTGCAGATTCCAGCCGAGATGGTCCACTACGGCATGACGAAGACCGCGCAGATCGCCGTGGCGCGGGGGCTGGCCGAATCGCTCGCAGGCACCGGGATCACCGTCAACAGCGTGCTGCCCGGACCGACGAAATCCCGCGGAGTCGGTGAATTCGTCGAGACCCTCGCCAAGGCCGACGGCAAGTCCTTCGAGGCCTTCGAGAAAGAGTTCTTCGAGAAGGTGCGGCCGACCTCGCTCATCAAGCGCTTCGAATCGCCCGAGGAAATTGCCAGCCTGGTCGCCTACGTGGCAAGCCCGCTGTCTTCGGGAACGACCGGTGCGGCGCTGCGTGTCGATGGGGGCTGCACGAAGAGCGCTTTCTGAGCCTCAGGCACAAGCACGCGGCGCGCAGGCGCGAGGTCACATTGGCGTTTCTGGGCGCTTTCGCTTGAACGGCACATCAGGGACTAACTGTCGATTGCCCCAAAGGACTATTGCGGCGCGAGGCATCCGGAGCGGAGACTCCGCCTTTCGCCGCCGAAACGGCCCGGCGCATCGCGCGCACAACCCGAGGAGCAACCGTGTTCAAGTCCCTCTTTGGATGGCTCGCAGCCGCCCTGATTGCCAGCGCGGCCCAGGCCCAGGTGCCGGCGTTCCCTCCGAGCTTCAAGACCCAGGAGATGGCCGTCAACGGTACCAAGGTGCATGTCCGCGTCGGCGGCAAGGGGCCGGCGGTGACCCTCATTCACGGCTACGGCGAGACGGGGGACATGTGGGCGCCGATGGCGGCCGACCTCATGAAGGAGCACACCGTCGTCGTGCCCGACCTTCGGGGCATGGGCCTCTCGGCGCATCCTCCTGGCGGCTTTGACAAGAAGAACCAGGCCGTCGACATCGCGCAGGTGCTCGACACCCTCAAGATCGACAAGACCGACCTCGTCACGCACGACATCGGCAACATGGTCGGATTCGCGTTCGCCGCGCAGTACCGCGACCGGGTCGGGCGTTTCGTGCTGATCGATGCGCCGGTGCCCGGCGTCGGCCCGTGGGAGGAGATCCTCAAGAACCCGCTGCTCTGGCACTTCCGCTTCGGCGGCCCCGACATGGAGCGCCTGGTCGCCGGCCGCGAACGCATTTACCTGGATCGATTCTGGAACGAGTTCTCGGCCGATCCGAAGAACTTCGACGAGGCCTCGCGCCGGCACTACGCCAAGCTCTACGCCAGGCCCGGCGCCATGCATTCGGGCTTCGCTCAGTTCGCGGCCTTCGATCAGGACGCGGTCGACAACAAGGCCTTCCTGGCGGACAAGGGAAAGCTCACCGTGCCGGTAATGGCAATCGGCGGCGAAAAGTCCTTCGGGCCGACCATGGCGGTCGTCATGCGTTCCGCCGCCGACAACGTCACGGAGGGCGTGATCCCCGGCTCGGGCCACTGGATCATGGAAGAGAACCCGCAGGCGACCGTGAAGATGGTGCGCGGGTTCCTCAGCGGAGCGAACTGACCGCGCGGTGCGGCGTCCGGTGTCGTCAACGACGCCGAAGGCCGCACCCCGGCAGGCGCTTATTGCGAGAGCTGCTTGACCATGCGGTACATGAACTCGCGGCCGTCGTAGAGCCGCGGGATCGCGACGCGCTCGTCCAGACCGTGAGCGCGTGCGTCGCTGGGCTCCGAGAAGATGCCGGAGACGCCGTACATCGGAATGCCGATGTTGCGCATGAAGCGACTGTCGGTGGCGCCCGTGCTCATCGTCGGGACGACGGGGATGCCCGGCCACATCTGCTGCGTGAGGGAATCGACAACGCCCAGCACGTCGGCGCGCAGCGGCGACGGCGGGCTCTTCAGCGGCGGATTGCTCGCTTCGATCTTGATGCGGCTGCTGCCCAGCACCTTGCGCAGTGCGGCATCGACTTCGGCAGGATCGTCGTGCGGCAGGATGCGGCAGTTGACTGTAGCCTTGGCCGACTGAGGCAGTGCGTTCTCCGCATGGCCGGCCGTGATCTGCGTTGCGACGCAAGTGGTGCGCAGCGTGGCGTTGTAGAGCGCCGAGCGCGACAGGCGATCGATCGCGGCGTCATCCGGCTTTCCCGACGCGACGGCGCGCATGTCCTCTGACATCTGGCCGGTTTCGAACTGGGCGCTTTTCTCGAAATAACTGCGCGTGACGTCGGCCAGCTTCACGGGGAAGCGGAAAGCGCCCAGCCGGTCCAATGCCGCGCTGAGTTCGTAGATGGGGTTGGCGGGCGTCGGCAACGAGCTGTGGCCGCCGACATCGCGCACTTCGAGCTTGTAAGTCGTGTACATCTTCTCGGCCACCTGCACCCTGTGCAACACCGGCTTGCCGTTGTTGAGCTGGCCGCCACCGCCTTCGTTGATGCCGAACTCCGCATCGAGCAGCGCACGCTGGTTGTTCACCAGCCAGAATGCGCCGTTGGTAGGCACGTCGCCGAGTTCCTCGTCCGCCGTGAGTGCGAGCACGATATCGCGGGTGGGCTTGAAGCCCTCGCGCTTGAGCTGGCTGAAGATCGACACGAACGAAGCCGCCATGGCCTTGTCGTCCGACGCGCCGCGCGCGGTGAAGTAGCCGTCGTCCTCCTTGAGCTTGAACGGATCGGTCTTCCAGTCCGCGCGGCGCGCCTCGACCACGTCGATGTGGGCCAGCAGCAGCAGCGGCTTCTTTCCGCCCGTACCCTTGAAGCGAACGACCAGATTGCCCTTGTTGGGGTAGGGCTCGAAAAGTTGAATTTCGTCCGCCTTGAAGCCGGCATCGAGCAGGTGCTTGCGCATGGCCTGTGCCGCTTCGGTGTTGTTGCCCGTCAGATGCGTCGTGTTGATCTCGACGAGTTCCTTGTAGATGTCGTGGAAGCGTTGTTGCTCGGGCGTCAGCGGCGGCATCTGCGTGGGCGTTTGGGCACCAGCCCAGGAAGTGACACACAGCAGGGCTGCCGCGGCGCAATGTCGTAGCTTGATATTCATTAAGTATTAGTCTTCAGATTGAACGCGATGCAGGCCTCGCCATCGATGCGGCGCAGGCCCGATTCAGTATATGAGGCAGCTTGCGACGAACGCTGTCCCAGAAACGACGCTCCCCGGTGTTCGGCGCAAACACAATCGCGACCTCCTTCGCGGCCTCGCCGATCTCCGCCTTCTGCGCGAATGGCTGAAGCCCCAAGCATTGCCCACGTTGTGTGGCCGTCCCGCCGGTTCAGCGGTGTTTCAGGAGCCGCGGCCCGCTGTGCCGGCTGCCCGTGTGACGCGAGGGGCTTTGGCGGGACAATCCGGGTCTCGTCCCCGCTGCTCGGCGCGTGCGCGCCCTCTTGCGTGAATCTGCATTTCGACCTTTTCGACCTGAAGCTCTTTGCCTACGTGGCTGACGCCAGGAGCCTGACGCGCGGCGCGGACAAGGCTTGCATCTCGCTGGCCGCCGCATCGACACGCATCAAGCAGATGGAGGAAGCCATCGGCGGCAAGCTGCTGCACCGCAATGCCCAGGGCGTGACGCTCACCGCGGCGGGCGAGGCCCTGCTCTACCACGCCAAGCGCGTGATGCAGCAGATGGAGCACCTGCGCATCGACATGCAGGACTTCGGCAAGGGCATCAAGGGGCACGTGCGCGTGTTTGCCAACACGACGTCCATCACCGAATACCTGCCAGAGAAGTTGGCCGGCTTCCTCACGCGGCATCCGGCGGTGCAGGTGGACCTGCGCGAATACCTCAGCGAGGAGATCGTGCGGTCGGTGGCCGATGGCGGCGCGGACATCGGCATCCTCGCCGGCGACGTGCACACCGGCGACTTCGATGCCCGCCCCTTCGGCCGCAATCAGCTGGTGCTGGTCGTCCCCGCGACGCATCGCTTCGCGGGCGCGGAGTCGATCGCCTTCGTCGACACACTCGAAGAGCAGCATGTGGGCCTGCACCATGGCAGCGCCATTCATCGCTTCCTGCAGCGCAAGGCGGAACTGGCAGGCCGGGGCTACAGCCCGCGCATCCAGGTCGGCAGCTTCGAGGCGATCTGTCTCATGATCGAAGCGGGGGTCGGCGTTGGCGTGCTGCCCGCCTCTTCCGCGCGACGCCTGTCGCGCGCCCTGCGCATCACCACCGTGGCGCTGGCCGATGCATGGGCCGAGCGCGAACTCAAGATCGTCGCGCGCGATCGCGAGCAGTTGCCGGCTTCGGCACGCGAGCTGTTCGACTATCTGGCCAGTTGAATCAGCCCCAGGCCTTCAGGGAGTCTGGGGACGCCCAGTCATCGCGGCACGCAGCACTGCTTGCGCCTTGAGCACCACGGGCCGATCGACCATCTTGCCGTCGACCGTGACCGGCGCACCGCCGCTGGCCGCATCGGCGTCGATCACGCGCCTCGCCCAGTCGACCTGTGCCAGTGTCGGCGAGAAGCCCCGGTTGACGACCGCGACCTGCTTCGGATGAATGCACAGCTTGCCGCCGAAGCCCATGCGCCTCGCGTGCAGGGCATCCGCTTCAATGCGCGCCGGATCGTCGATGGCGGTGCTCACGCCGTCGACGGGTGACTGCAAGCCCGCGAGACGCGAGGCCAGCACGATCCGCGAACGGAAGAACAGCAACTCCTGGCCATCGCCTTCGATGTCGAGGTCGGCCTGGAAGTCGATGGTGCCGAACACCAGGCGCTGCACGCCGGGCGCCGACGCGATTTCGTCCAGCCGCGCGATCCCGCGCGCGGTTTCGACGAGGGGCCACAACGCCACCGCGGGCAGCACCGTCGCGATGGCGCGCAGCACGGCGGCGTCCTC
Source organism: Variovorax sp. J22R115 (assembly GCF_030317005.1). Classification (NCBI taxonomy): domain Bacteria; kingdom Pseudomonadati; phylum Pseudomonadota; class Betaproteobacteria; order Burkholderiales; family Comamonadaceae; genus Variovorax; species Variovorax sp. J22R115. Next base: position 27,907 of record NZ_JASZYM010000014.1, read on the forward strand.
GGCCTTCGGCAGCATCAGTGCCTCGACGCCCGCGCCGGCGCACAGCGACAGGTCGGCTGCATGCCACGGCGTGTCCGCGGCGTTGATGCGAACCGCGACCAGGGGATGAGGTTCCGTGTTGCCCCGCCGTGCGGCAAGCCAGTGCGCCACCTGCGCGCGTGCGTCCTCCTTTCGGTCGGGCGGCACGGCATCTTCGAGATCGAGCACGACGGCGTCAGCACCGCTCTGGCAGGCCTTGTCGAACCGCGCGGCCTGGTGACCGGGCACGAACAGCAGGCTGCGCGCAACAGCCTTGCCGGAAGAAGGAGCGAGTGACATCGGCCCTGCCCTTCAGCCCAGCAACCGCCCGACGCGGGCCTCGCCAGCGAGGGCCCAGACGCGTTCGCACAGGGCCTGCGCCTCCTGCGGCGTGGCGGCCTCGCCGTACTGGGTCAGCCGCTTCATCTTGTCCTCGATCTCCGCGCGGCTCAGCGTGTTGCCGGGGTCGCCCTTGGGCTCGTCCACTCGACCCGATAGCGTGCGGCCGTCGGACGTGGTCACGCTGACCTTGCCGATCCAGCGCGCGGGATACGCGGTGTCGACTTCGCGGTCGAGTTCCATCATGACCTTGTCGCGGAAGGCGGCGACTTCGGGCGCGAGAAAGTCGCGGTCGAACTCGGTAAGGCCCGCGCGACCGTGTACCGCAATCAGGCCCAGCACCGTGCCCATCGAGAACTTGCCCTGATGCACCGTCGCCGGCACCACCACGCGGCCCAGCACGTCGATGGCGCCCTGGTGCACGTGGGTGACGACGCGCTCGATGTCGCCGGCCTTCAGGCCGTTCTTCGTCATGACCTCGAGCAGCGCATCGGCCGCAGGATGCGTATGGCGGCACGACGCGTGGTACTTGAACGAAGTCTCCGCCAATGCCCAGCGCGTGCCCAGCCCACCCGTGAGGCGCGCCGGATCCGCATCGGTTGACATGCCCACGCCCAGGCCCTGTGCGCCTTCGAGCACCCGCGCGGCACCGGTGAAGCCGTCCTGCGCGAGGTAGGCCGACATCAGGCCGCTGGCCGCCGCATGGGCGCAGTGCAGTTGCTTCGAATCGGCCGCGTCGCGCAGGAACTCCCACACGCCCGCGGACTGCGTACCGGCCGAGCCGAAGGCATGCAGCATCTGCGCCGGAGACGGGTCGAGCAGACGACCGACCGCCGCAGCAGCGGCCAAGGTGCCGGCCGTCGCCGTGGTGTGGAAGGTCCGGTAGTGCGAGCGCCCCAGGAACTCGCCGACGCGGATGCCGACCTCGTAGCCGGCGACGACCGCCGTCAACAATTGCGCTCCGCTTGCGCCCACGGCCTGCGCCGTCGCCAGGGCCGGCGCGAAGACCACCGCCGCGGGATGGAACACCGAGCCGTTGTGCACGTCGTCCTGCTCCACGTAGTGCGACGCGGCCGCATTCACGAGCGCTGCGAAGACGGGCGATGTCGTGCGGCGCGAGATCAGCACTTCGCTCGGCCCGTCGGCAGGACCCATCATTTCCGCGAATCGCTGGATGCTTCGCACCGGCCGCGCCGAGCGCGCGGCGAGCACGGAGCCCAGCCAGTCGAGCATCAGGTCTTCGGTGCGGCGGATCACCGCATCGGGAACTTGCTCGAACGAGAGTTCAGCTGCAAAGGTGGCCAGGGCCTGACTGGGATGCTTGTTCATGGCAACGGTCGATCAAGAAGTGAAAAAAGGATCGGGAGTGCAGGACCCACACGAGGAAGGCGAGGGTGGGGGCAGGCCGGCTGCGATCTCACACCGCACCTTCGGCACGGAGAGATGCAATCGCTGCCGCGTCGTAGCCGACTTCGGCCAGGATCGAATCCGTGTGCTGCCCCAGCGTGGGAACCGCGTCCATTCGAGGATCCCACTCGCGCGGCATGCCCGGCGGCCACAGCGCGGGAATCGCGCCAGCACCCGTGCCTACCTCGGTCCAGCGCTCGCGAGCGCGCAGTTGCGGGTGCGCCCACACGTCCTGCATCGTGTTGGCTTGCGCATTGGCGATCTGGGCCGCGTCGAGCCGCTCGATGATCTGTGCCGCGTTGAAGGGCACAAAGGCCTGGATGATGATCTCGCGCAGTGCCTCGCGCGACGCCGTGCGCAGCGTGTTCGAGGCAAAGCGCGCATCGGTCGCGAGCGCCGGCTGCTCCAGCACCTTGGCGCAGAAGACCTGCCACTCCCTTTCGTTCTGCAGGCCCAGCATCACCATCTTGCCGTCGCCGGCCGGGAACGGGCCGTAGGGGTAGATGGTGGCGTGCGCGGCCCCTGCGCGCGGCGGCGGGGCCGCGCCGTCGAAGGCGTAATACAGGGGAAAGCTCATCCACTCGACCATGCTCTCCAGCATCGAGACGTCGATGCGACAGCCCTTGCCCGTCGTGCCGCGCTGCAGCAGCGCCGCGAGGATGTTGCTGTACGCGTACATGCCCGCCGCGATGTCGGCGATCGAGCAGCCGGCCTTGGCCATTTCGTCCGGCGTTCCAGTGACTGAGAGGAAACCCGATTCGCTCTGGATCAACAGGTCGTAGGCCTTCTTGTCGCGGTAGGGACCGGGCTGTGCCGCGTCATCGCCATAGCCGGAGATGTCGCAGACGATCAACCCCTTGTGCTCGGCCGACAGGGCCTCGTAGGACAGGCCCAGCCGCGCCGCGGCACCGGGCGCAAGGTTCTGCACCAGCACGTCGGCCTCGCCGACCAGGCGCTTGAGCACGTCCCGCCCCTGCGGATGCTTCACGTCCAGCGTCAGGCTTTCCTTGGAGCGATTGGTCCAGACGAAATGCGACGCCAGGCCGTTCACGCGCTGGTCGTAGGCACGCGCGAAGTCGCCGGTACCCGGCCGCTCGACCTTGATGACGCGCGCGCCCAGGTCGGCCAACTGACGCGTGCAGAACGGCGCCGCGATCGCATGTTCGAGCGTGAGGACGGTGATGCCTTCGAGCGGACGGGTCATATCAGTTTCATTTCAAGTAGAGAGCAGATTGCCTCATTCAGGAATACCGCGGAACCGGCTTTGCCGGGCCACAGGTGTTGCCCCCTGCAAAAGGGTGGGCGGCCACACGAAGTGGGCAAGCCTGGGGGTGTTCAAAAGGATCTCGGCAATCCAAGCATGTGCTCGGCGACGTAGCTCAGGATGAGATTGGTCGAGATCGGTGCCACCTGGTAGAGCCGCGTCTCGCGGAACTTGCGCTCCACGTCATACTCGGCGGCGAAACCGAAGCCGCCGTGGAACTGCAGGCAGGCATTGGCCGCTTCCCAAGACGCCTTGGCCGCGAGGTACTTCGCCATGTTGGCCTGCGCACCGCAGGGCTCGTGCGCGTCGAATCGGCGGCAGGCCTCGTAGCGCATCAGGTCCGCTGCCTCGATCTCGATGAAGGCCTCGGCGATCGGAAACTGCACACCCTGGTTCTGCCCGATCGGGCGACCGAAGACGACGCGCTCCTTGGTGTAGGCCGTCACCTTGTCGATGAACCAATAGCCGTCGCCGATGCACTCCGCCGCGATCAGCGTGCGCTCGGCGTTCAGGCCGTCGAGGATGTACTTGAAGCCCTGCCCTTCCTCGCCGATGAGGTTCTCGGCCGGGATCTCCAGGTTCTCGAAGAACAGCTCGTTGGTCTCGTGGTTGACCATGTTGAGGATGGGCCGCACGATGAGTCCGTTGCCGATCGCCTCTCGCAGGTCGACGATGAAGATCGACATGCCCTCGGATTTCTTCTTGACCTCGGCCAGCGGCGTGGTGCGCGCCAGCAGGATCATCAGGTCGGAGTGCTGGATGCGCGAGATCCAGACTTTTTGGCCGTTGATGACATAGCGGTCGCCCTTCTTCACCGCGGTGGTCTTGATCTTGGTGGTGTCGGTGCCGGTGGAAGGCTCGGTCACGCCCATCGACTGCAGCCGCAGGTCGCCGCTCGCGATCTTCGGCAGGTACTGCCGCTTCTGCGCTTCGGAGCCGTGGCGCAGCAAGGTACCCATGTTGTACATCTGGCCGTGGCAGGCGCCGGAGTTGCCGCCAGCGCGGTTGATCTCTTCCATGATCACCGAGGCTTCGGTGAGCCCGAGACCCGAGCCACCGTACTCCTGCGGGATGAGCGCGGCCATCCAGCCGGCCTTGGTCAGCGCGTCGACGAACTCGGCCGGATAGGCGCGCGCCTCGTCGACCTTGCGGAAGTATTCATTGGGGAACTGCGCGCACAGGTCGCGCACGGCGTCGCGGATGTCCTGGTGACGGTGAGTGGAGTCGCTCATGTTTGTGGCTTTGATTGAGTGGAAACGCGCTTCATTCCATTTGCGCAGTCGCTTGCATGAGCAGGGCGCCCTGTGCGTCCTCGGCCCATAGCGTGACGGAGCCGTCGGGTTGCGGCGCATGGCCGCACACGCGCAGCAATTTGCCGCAGGTCAGCGGCCGTACGGCCTTGAAGCTGTACGAACGCACCGACCGACCTGCGTTGTGCTGCTGCGCCGCTTCGAGCAGCAGCGTGGCGATCAGCGGACCATGCACGACGAGGTCGTCGTAGCCCTCGACCTGCGTGACGTAGGGATAGTCGTAATGGATGCGGTGACTGTTGAAGGTCAGCGCCGAATAGCGAAACAGCAGCGGCGCATCGGGCCGGTGCTCCATGGACCAGGCCGCATCGGCCGGCGGGGTCTGCGGTGGGGCGGACTCGCCGGGCTTGGGCGCTTCGCGATAGACGATGTCATGTCCCTCGCGCAGCAACAGCGTGCCGCCGGCATGCACTTCGTGCTGCACCTTCACGAACACGAGCGCCCCGCCCTTGCCCTGCTTCAGGCTGACATCGGCCACACGCGAGGTCTTGGTCGCCGGAGCCGCGAGTTGCAGCGGCGCCAAGAATTCAAACTGGCTGCCCGCCCACATGCGCCGCGGCAGCGGCACCGGCGGCAGGAATCCGCCGCGCGCGGGATGGCCATCCGGCCCGAGCCCGTTCTGCGGCGCGGTCGGCAGGAAATAGCACCAGTGCCACAGCGGCGGCAGCGCCTGCCCCGCTTGCCAGTCGTGCCCGTCGTTGCGCACCGTCGCGGCCATCGCGCTCGCGGTCCAGGGCGACATGAGTTCGTCGCGCGTCTCGAGGCGGCCGATCCAGCCGCGCAGGTGGTCGAGGTCCAGGGTGTCGGTCATGCGGGAATCCTTCGCTCAATCCTGGCGCGGACCACCGGCTTCGCGCTCCACGCGCTGCCAGATCTCCACACCCATCGGGTCGTTGATTTCTTCGAGGATGTGGCCCACGAGCCCGATCGCGCGCGCCATCACGCCGAAGCCGCGAATGATGCGCCACGGAAAGCCGAACTCGGCAGCGATCGCCCCGATGGCGCCCGTTGCATTGATGGGCAGCGACTTGCCCGACACACGCTCGGCCTCGGCCTGCACCGCCTGCATCAACGCGACGTAGTGGCTCGACAGGCCGTTCTCGGCCGCAATCTGGAACAGGCGCGGCGTGCGCGGGTCGATCGGCTTGTGCAGCGGATGGCCGAGGCCAGGCACGATCTCCTTGCGGGCGCGGTAGTCGGCCACGATGTCGCGCGCCATGTCGGCGAGCGGGCGCTCCGGCTTCGAGCCGAACGGAATGGCCTCGTACAGCATGCGCGCCGCGCCCTCGGTGCTGCCGACGAACACCGTGCCCAGGCCACAGAGACCGGCTGCGACGGCGGCCTGCAATGCCTCGGGCGCGCCGGCGTAGGTCAGGCGGGCAGCCAGCGCGCTGGGCGTAATGCCGTGCTCGACGAGCGTGACCACGATGGCGTTGAAGGTCACGGACTCCTGCGGCGTCGGGATGCGGCCCGTGAGCTCGAGGAAGGCCATGTCACCCAGGTTGAGGTGGCCGAGGATTTCGGACGGCAAGTCGCGCCCGCGCACGGTGACCTTGTCCGGCGTGCTGTGCCCGAGGTCGGTGTGCAGGTGCTTATTGATCTTCGTCATTGGAGGGGCTTGTAGGGAGAACGGCGACGAAGCGAATCTATTCCTCTGGCGGCGATGCGGGTCAGTGTTTGCCGAACCCTCCCTTCCGCAATGGCGAATGCCAATCACTGGCAGCGATGCTGTCCCAGCGCCAACTGGGCGGCTCGCTGGCTTTCGGCGTTTGTTGCGGACTGGATCGCCGCGTGGTCATCGGCGGGCGCTGGCAAAGAATCGTCAGCACTCGCCAATCACCGGCGTGCTAACTCTTCTTGGAGGTTTTCGCGAAGAACTGAGTCGGCTGGTGCTGGACGGCGTCACTGCCGCACTTCGGGCAATGCAAGCGAGCAATCTCATGCTCGGCCACGTGTTCGACGTGCTCGAAAACCTCGCCGCACTTTACGCAACGATATTGGTAAGTAGGCATGGCGCTTCTCCAACACATTAGCGGGCGGCGCAGATGCAACTTGGATGCCGGGCGCCCCTCGTGCCGCATCCTACGACGATGGCGCCGCCTTGGAAACTCTTGCGCGAAGAGCGTTCGGCACGACATCATCTGCAAACACTGCCCGGACGGAACGCGGCCTGCACGTGAAGGAGACGACGACATGAACGACCTTGCCCACCGCCAAACGATCGCCGACCTGCTTTACCGCAGCGCGAGGCGCACTCCGGCGAAGACAGCCATCGTGTGCGGCGACGTCCGCTGGACCTATGCCGAGTTCGACCGGATCTGCGATCGCGTCGCCGCAGGCCTCGGCGAGCTCGGGATCGACAAGGGCCACCGCGTGGCGGTGCTCGCGCGCAACTCGCACGGCTTCGCGGCGTTGCGCTTCGCATTGGCGCGCCTCGGTGCGGTGCTGGTGCCGATCAACTTCATGCTGAAAGCCGAAGAGGCGGCCTACATCCTGCGTCATGCGGGGGCCCGCCTGCTGGCGACCGACAGCGGCCTGGCCGAGTTGGCACGCGCGGCCGCGGCCATGGACACTGCCGTGCGCGACTTCGTCTGGCTGCCCTCGGAGGAGCCCGGTGCGCCCGCACCCGGGATGACGTCATTCGACGCACTGGCCGCGTCGTCCGCACCATCGCCGGAGGTGGAGCTTGCCGGAAGCGACTTGGCCCAGATCGTGTACACGAGCGGAACCGAGTCCCTGCCGAAGGGCGCGATGCTGACGCACGAAGCGGTGATCTGGCAGTACGTGAGCTGCGTCGTCGACGCGAGCATCTCGGGCGACGACCTCACGCTGCATGCCCTGCCCCTGTACCACTGCGCGCAGCTCGACGTGTTCCTCGGGCCGTCGATCTACGTCGGCGCCAGCAATGTGATCACCGCCAAGCCGACTCCCGACAACCTGTTGCCGCTGATCGAACGCCATCGCATCGGCTCCTTCTTCGCGCCGCCGACGGTCTGGATCTCGCTTCTTCGTTCGCCGCTCTTCGACACGACCGACCTGTCGAGCCTGCGCAAGGGCTACTACGGCGCCTCGATCATGCCGGTCGAAGTCCTGCGCGAGCTCGCGGCCCGGCTGCCGGACGTGAGGCTGTGGAATCTCTACGGCCAGACCGAGATCGCGCCGCTGGCGACGATGCTCGGCCCCGACGATCAGTTGCGCAAGCCCGGCTCCTGCGGCCGCGCGGTGCTCAATGTCGAGACCCGCGTCGTCGACGACCGGATGCAGGATGTCGCGCCGGGAGAAGTCGGCGAGATCGTCCACCGTTCTCCGCACCTGATGCTGGGCTACTTCCACGACGACGAGCGCACCCGGGACGCCTTCGAGGGCGGCTGGTTCCATTCCGGCGACCTCGGCACCATCGACGACGAGGGCTACATCGCCGTCGTGGACCGCAAGAAGGACATGATCAAGACGGGCGGCGAGAACGTCGCCAGCCGCGAGGTCGAGGAGGCGGTCTATCGCCTGCCCCAGGTTTCGGAGGTCGCGGTGGTCGGCGTGCCGCATCCGCTCTGGGTCGAGGCGGTCGTCGCGGTCGTGGTGGCCAAGAGCGGCCACGCGCTGACGGAGAAAGACGTCCTCGCGCATTGCGCAACGCACCTGGCCGGGTTCAAGGCGCCCAAGCGGGTGGTACTCGTCGAGAGCCTGCCGAAGAATCCGAGCGGAAAGCTGCTGAAGCGCCAGCTGCGGGAAACCTTGTCCGGGCTTTTTGCCGCGGACTGATCAGGGTGTGCAGGAACTTCTTGATCTTGGTGCAGGCGCCCCCGCGAGCTTCAGCGTCTCTCCATCTCAAATCGTCGAAGTCTTGTTGCGTCAGCCTGAGGACGGCTGCGCGCCGAGCGAGCTGGCGTAGTCGACGAAGAACGCCAGGCTGCACGGGTTCTGCATGGCGTCCGGGCTGGCGACCTTGCCCGCCTCCGCGCCCAACAGCAGCTTGCGACAGCAGTTGCTCCGGTCCGGGAGTTCAGAGGATTTCGGGTGCGGGGGAAGGCGAATCGTTTTGCATGGCAGGTCCTGAGGTTCTCCATCAGTTTTGAAGCTTGCTATCGTTGACGCGGTGTAGCCTGAAGACTCATCGCATGATATGTCCATATGTTGTCATACTATGTGGCAATGATCTCACTGACGCAAGACCTTTCCAAAAGAGACAGATCCATGGCTAACTCTAAGACGAACGAAGAATCTGCAAGGATTGAACTGGCCAATCGGGTATTCTTCCGCTTGTATCAATGTGCCAATATGTTGCATAAAACAGGCACAAAGGCGGTCGAAGCCGAGGGCCTGACGACGCAGCAATGGGCTGTGCTCGGTGCGCTGTCCAGGCCCGCCGCGACCGGAGGCATGAGCGTGGGCGATCTGGCGCGCTACCTCAAAGTGAGCAGGCAGAACCTCTCCGGTCTGCTCAGTCGCATGGAACGGGACGGACGAATCCAGACCGCGGCTGACGAACGCGACCGCCGGTCGCGTCTCGTGTCAATGACGACAGCGGGGCTGCGCGTATGGCAACACGAGGCTCTGCCGAAAATTCACGGCTACTACGCGCAGGTGCTCGAGGGGTTTTCGGTGAACGACATCACTCACACCTTGCACTACTTGCTCAAGATTCTGGAAAACATGCAAGAGGTCGACGAACGACAAGGAGGTGGCGACGAGGCTGTTTCAGAACTTTGATCGGCCTCGCAGGTGCCGAAGCGCTGGCATTCAGGCTGTGTTCATCTCCGCGGCTCAGGATGAGTTTTCCTCCGGACCCTACTCAAAGGTCCTTGCCCGCTTCGGCGGGCTTTTTCATGGGCGCCCAGGTCGGCCACTTCGCACGATCCCGGCTACAGAGGCAGGTCGCGAACGCCATTCGCCAACTCGGTCGGCCGCCGCTCACCAGAAATGTGGATTGCCGACATCTCGAAACTGCCCAATACTGCTCGGTCCGATCAACCATCGGTCAACAACGCCATGAACTCGTCCACAGCGGCAACCCGGCTGCGCCAGTTCGACGAACTGCCCGGTCCACGTGCCGTGCCGGTGTTCGGCAACCTGCTTCAGGTCGACTCCACTCGGCTGCATTTGCAACTGGAACAGTGGTGTGAAGAGCACGGCCCGATCTTCAGGCTGCGCCTCGGCCCTCGCCGCGCGGTGGTAGTGGGTGACCATGAATTGATCGCGACAGCCTTGCGTGACCGCCCCGACGGCTTTCGTCGCACCACCAAGCTGGAACAGGTGTGGACGGAACTCGGCCTGATGGGTGGCGTGTTCGGTGCCAACGGCGAGACCTGGCGACGCCAGCGACGCATGGTGATGGCCGGCTTCGACCCCGGCAGCGTCAGGCGCTATCACCCTGCGCTGCAGCGCGTCGGACTGCGACTGGCCCAACGCTGGCAGCAGGCCGCGCGTCAGGGCACCACCATTGATCTGCAGGCCGACCTGATGCGCTATACGGTGGATGCGATTGCGGGTCTGGCGTTCGGCGCCGAAGTCAACACGCTGCAAAGCGACGAGGATGTGATCCAGAAGCACCTGAATCGCCTCTTTCCGGCGGTGTTCAAACGCATCTTTGCGCCACTTCCACTGTGGCGCTGGTTCCCGTCGGCCGAAGATCGCGCTCTGGTGCGCAGCGTGACCGAGGTGAATGCGGCCGTCAATGGCTTCATCGTCGAAGGGCGCAGGCGACTTCAGGCGAATCCGGCCCTGCGCGAGCACCCATCCAACCTGCTGGAGGCCATGCTGATTGCCGCTGACGAACCCGACAGTGGGATGGACGACAAGCAAGTGGCAGGCAACGTGCTCACCATGCTCCTGGCCGGTGAAGACACCACCGCCAACACGGTGGCCTGGATGATCCACTTGCTCTGGCAAAACCCGCAGGCGCTCGCCAAGGCCACAGCGGAAGTACGCCGCGTGTGCGCCGATGGCGAGCCGCCCGACATCGACCAGATCGGTCAGCTGGACTACGTTGAAGCCTGCGCCCACGAGACCATGCGCCTGAAGCCGGTGGCGCCGCAGAACGCGATGCAAGCCCTGCACGACACCACGCTCGGCGACGTGCACATCCCGGCCGGCATGGTGGTGATCGCAGTGATGCGGCGCGACGCAGTGAGTGAACGCCACATTCGCAATGCCGCCAGCTTCGACCCCGAACGCTGGCTGGCGGACGGCCACCCCGGGCAGACTGCCAGTGCCGCCAAGCGCATCTCCATGCCCTTTGGAGCTGGCCCGCGCATCTGCCCTGGACGCTTCCTGGCCCTGGTTGAAATGAAGATGGCGATGGCGGTTCTGTTGAGCCGCTTCGACATCCAGTACGTTGGCACGGCCGACGGCAAGGAGCCGCGCGAGCTGCTGCAGCTTTCGATGGCGCCGGTGGGATTGACGATGAAGGTGCGCGAGCGGCCACTCATCTGAGCGCCGGCGAAGCTAAGGCGTGCTCGCCACCTCGACCGCACCGCTGCGCGCTGCCTGCGCAAACGTTTCGTGGTCACGCCGGGTCTGGTCCGCATAGGCGGCCGCAAAGCGCACCAGCGCGTCGTCGAAGGCTTCCGACTTGCCGAGGTAGCCGGCAATCATCGCCGCGTCGCCTGACTTGGCATGCGCCAGCGCGAGGGCCCAGCCGCAGAGCCTGCAGTATTCGGCGAATGCGGACGGGGTGGTTTCGCCCATGTCGAGTTCGATGCCACCCTTCATGTCGCGCAACTGGCGCACGTAGAAGTCGGTTCTGTCGAGTTGCCCCCAGCCCAGAAAGATGTCCGGCGAGCCCTGGATCAGCCGCTGGCCCACCACCACCCGCTGTCCTTCGTTCAGGGGCCCCTTGCCGGACCCGGGCCAGGGGACGTAGGGCGACAGCACCGAGGGCTCCGCTTCCTTGATCTGGAGGAAGAATGGATCGTCCTCGTCCCGCCCCTGCATCAGCACCACCCAGCAGCGCGTACCGACGCTGCCCACGCCCACCACCTTCTGCGCCACATCGAGCACCCGGTAGCGCGACAGCAGGAAGCGGCGCTCGGGCGCGAGCGAATCGAGGTAGGTCGCCAGGAAGTGGCCCAGCGCGTCCTCCACCGGCCTGCCGGCCGAGGTGTGGCTCACGCGCACGATGAACGGATGCTGCTCGATGATCCGGTGTTGGTCGTCCACCAGATCGGTCATCTTGTCGAGCACCTGCAGGTGGTTTCGCTTCCGCGCCTTGTCCAGCAACGCCGAGGCGGCGCTGCGGAACCAGGGCGACAGCGTCTCCAGCAGCCGCGCGCTGTCGATGGTGTCGTACCAGACCTCGAGCAGTCCCATGCCGGCATAGCGCCGCATCCGCTGGCGGTAGGAGGCCGCGGCGAAGCGAACCGCGGCCTCGCGCGCCTCGCGGTCGCCGCCCAGGTGCTGGCATGCGACATGTGCGCTGGCGGCGAGCCGCTTGATGTCCCACTCCCAGGGGCCGGGCTGGGTCTCGTCGAAATCGTTGATCGCGAACACGAGTTGGCGTTCGGCCGACGCGAACACGCCGAAGTTCGCGACATGCATGTCGCCGCAGGCCTGCACGCGCAGCGCGGTCGTGGGGCTCGCCGCAAGGTCGGCGGCCATCACCGCGGCCGAGCCGCGCAGGAAGGCGAATGGCGACTGCAGCATGCGGGCATGGCGAACCGGCACCAATTTCGGCAGCCGCGTGCGGGCCTGCGCAAGCAGGATGCCCACCGGGTCGACGCCCGGAGGCCGCTCGAACGTGCCGAGGCTCGCACGGGGAACCCGTTCGCGAATCGTCTTGCCGATCGCCATGCGTTCGTCGACCGTCGGCTTGCGCGCGGTGAATGCGTTCGACAACTCCTGGGCCCGCGTCGCGTCTTCCGCTCCCGCGTCGGCCTTCTTCTTACGTGCCATGAATGCTCCGGTCCGCCATGCACAGGTCAATGCGCGATCTGCTGGCGCCACTCCCTGGGCGAGCAACCGAAGCGCTCGCGGAAAGCGCGGCTGAAATGCGCCGCGTCGCTGAATCCCCGACCATACGCGATCTCGCCCATCGGCCGTCCGGCCAAGCGCGGATCGAGCAGGTCGCGGCTGCAGGCCTCGAGCCGCCGCTCCCAGATGTATTGCGAAGGCGTCAGCGGCTCGCTCTTGAATACGCGATGGATCTGGCTCACCGACATCCCGACCTCGGCGGCCAGCGTGCCCACTGACAGCGCGGGATCGTCCAGCCGCGCATCCACTTGCCGCTTGATGCGCGCCAAGTGAAAGGCCGTGAGGTTGCTCAGCGCCGGCGAGCGCGCAGCCGGCAGCGTCTGCAGGCCGGCCACGAGGATGCTCAGCACGCCATTCGCAACCGCCAGCGCGGATGCGGGCTGCAGGGCGTCGATGTCCTCGCGCAGAGTGCGGATCATGCCGAGCAGCAGGTGACCCGCGCCTTCGCGACCCGATACCGTGGTCGCGGTCAGCGCCTGCGTCTCGCGCAGTTCGCTGCGCAGGCGCTCGCCGGGCAGCTTGAGCACGATCTGCTCGAAGGCATCGTCGAACAGCAATTGGTAGGGCCGGGTGCTGTCGTACAGAGCGAAGTCTCCGACCGACAACACGGCATCGCGCCCGTCCTGCCGGACCACGCCCCGGCCCTGGGCCTGGATGCTGACCAGGAAGTAGTCGTCGGACGAACGCGCGATGTGGCTGGGCGTGCGCATCACCTTTTGCGGCCCGGAAGTGACCACCGACACGTCGAGACTCGGCAGCGCGTGCTGCCGGATGCTGCCCTCGAAGTCGCCGGCGGTTCGGCTGGTCTGCACCGGATCGCACCCGAGTTGCACGTAGACGTTGCAGATCATGTCTGTCCAGTACGCGAGCCGCTGTTCGCGCGGAACGACGTCGGTGCTCAGCAACTGGGCCATGGAGATCCTTCCGAGGTGCGGTGTGCAACGCTGGATCAAGAACGCTGCGAAATCCGGACAAGCCGATTCCAGGCGGCGAACTTACGCTTCAAGCAACCCCCATGCCACAGCGCTAACCCGAAGGAGTCCACCATGTCCAGCAAGACCCATCCCCGTGTTCGTGTCGCGGCCGTGCAGGCCGCGCCCGTGTTTCTCGACCTCGACGGCACCATTGACAAGACCATCGAGCTGATGGCGCAGGCCGCTGGCCAGGGCGTACAGCTGATCGCCTTCCCGGAAACCTGGGTGCCGGGCTACCCGTGGTGGATCTGGCTCGATTCGCCGGCCTGGGGCATGCAGTACGTGCAGCGCTACCACGACAACTCGCTGATCGTCGGCTCGGCGGAATTCGACCGAATCCGCGACGCTGCCCGCAAGCACCGGATCTGGGTATCGCTCGGCTACAGCGAAAAGGCCGCGGGCAGCCTTTACATCGCGCAGGCACTGATCGACGACCAGGGAAACACCCTGCAGACGCGGCGCAAGCTCAAGCCGACGCACGTGGAGCGCACGGTGTTCGGCGAAGGCGATGGATCGGACCTGAGCGTGATCGAGACTCCGATCGGCAATATCGGGTCGCTCTCGTGTTGGGAACATCTGCAGCCGCTCAGCAAGTACGCGATGTATTCGCAGAACGAGCAGATCCATTGCGGCGCATGGCCGAGCTTCTCGCTCTACCGCGGCGCGGCGTATGCACTGGGCGCCGAGGTCAACAACGCCGCGAGCCAGGTGTATGCCGCCGAGGGCCAGTGCTTCGTGATCGCGCCCTGCGCGACGGTCTCGAAGGCGATGCACGAGATGCTGTGCACCGATCCGGGCAAGCAGCAGATGCTGCTGGCGGGCGGCGGCTTTGCGCGCATCTACGGGCCGGACGGATCGCCGCTCGGCACCAACCTGCCGGAAGACCAGGAAGGACTGGTGGTCGCGGACATCGACCTGGGCCAGATTTCGCTCGCCAAGGCGGCCGGCGATCCGGCGGGGCACTACTCTCGGCCGGACGTCACCCGGCTACTGTTCAACAAGACACGGCGCGAGCCGGTGGTGCTGCAGAGGCAGCCCGAGCGGGAAGCGCCCGCCGCCGAATCAACCGCGGTCCAGAGCCAGGGCGAGCCCGTCTCCACCTGACGCGCGTCAGGCCGCGAGGCCCGGCGCGCCGCGCATGATCGCCTCGCGCAGCGCCGCTGGAATCTCCACCGCCCGATGGCTGTCGAGCGACGTCGTGACCAGCACCTGGTGCATGCGCATGCGTGTTTCGCCCTCGCGGTCGAAGCAATGCAATCCGAGCGTCAGCGAGCGCGAGCCCAGTCGCTCGACCGTGAGTCCGAGGATCACACGGTCGCCCAGCCGGCTCACCGCGCGGAAGTCGGCCTCCAGGCGCACGGTCGGCAGGCCGATGCGCTGCTCTGCGATGAGCTTGTGGTAGCCGATGCCCAGCTCTTCGTTCACCCAGTCTTCCACCAGTCCGTTGAACATGACGAAGTACTGCGGATAGAAGACGATGCCCGCCGGGTCGCAGTCCGAGAAACGGATCAACCGCTCGCGGCGGAACTCCGCTGCCGTCTTCGTTTCGCTCACGCGCTCTCCTCGGCCGGCGGCTCGCCTCGCATCACGTGCACCCGGAGCTGGCCGAGTTGGCTGTGCAACTGGCGCACGGTCTTCATGTCGAGCCCGGCGAACATTTCCAGGATCCATTGCTCGTGTTCCTTGGCCATCGCCTCGAAGCTTCGGCGGCCCTTGGGCGTGAGGCTGACGATCCATGCCCGGCGGTCGTCCGGGCTGGCGGTGCGCGACACCACACCTTCGCGCTCCAGTTCGTCGGTGAGGCCGGTGACGTTGCCCCCGGTCACCATCAGGTAGCGCGAGAGCACGCGCATCTTGAGCCCGTCTCGGTAGCGGTAGAGCTGCGCCATGTAGTCGAAGCGTGCCAGCGTGATGTCGAAGCGCTCGCGCAGGCGCTTACGGATCTCGGCCTCGATCTGCGTCGTGCTCGCCAGCATGCGCAACCACAGCTTGAGCACCGCATGGTCCTCCTGGCCGGCGCGCGCCTCATGGCCGAGTTCTTCCGCGTCGCTCAGCGCGGCATGCGAAGGGTCGTTGCCGATGTCCGTCATGTCACTTCTCCCCCCGAGACCGAGATCGCCTGCCCGGTCATCGACGCGGCGCCTTCTCCGCACAACCAGCGCACGGCGTCCGCCACCTCGGCAGGCTGCACGATGCGGCGCTGCGGATTGACGCCGGCAAACTCCGCCAGCGCATCGGCTTCGCTGCGGCCTGTCTTGCCGACCACGTTGGCAACGCTGGCGCGCAGGATGTCGGTGTCGGTGTAGCCGGGGCATACCGCGTTGACGGTGACGCCCTTGCGGGCCACTTCGAGCGCGAGCGAGCGCGTGAGCCCGATCACCCCGTGCTTCGCCGCCGTGTAGGCCGCCACGTAGGCATAGCCCTTCTGACCCGCAGTGCTCGCGATGTTGACGATGCGGCCCCAGCCCAGTTCCAGCATGTCGGGCAACGCTGCCTGCGCACACAGAAAGCTGCCGGTGAGGTTGACCGCCAGCATGCGCTGCCACAGCTCCACCGAAGTCTTCAGGAACGGCGCGCTCTCGGCCTGACCCGCGTTGTTGACAAGGATCGCCACTGGGCCCGACGCCACACGCAGGGCTTCGAACGCAGCGCGCACGGACTCGGCGTCGCCCACATCGGCGACGACCACGCCGTGACCGGTGCCCTGCAGCTCGTCCTGCACGCGCTGCAGCGCCGCGCGGTCCCGGCCGAGCAGGGTGACGCGCGCGCCTTCGGCTGCCAGGGTCCTGGCGATCTCGGCGCCGATGCCGCGTGCGGCGCCCGTGACGACGGCATGCCGCCCATTCAGTGCTTGGCTCATGGTTCGATAATTGGTTGACAACTAAATAATTTTAACGGCGCGGATTTCGACGGCCCCCATGGGGGCTTCATCGCATCAGCCGTCCCCCGTTGAGGTCGAGCGTCGCGCCCGTGATGAACGCACCCGCAGGCGACGCGAGGTAGACGACTGCTGCGGCCACCTCCTGCACCTCGCCGAAACGGCCGAGCGGAATGCCGGCCCGCACCGCGCGCTGACGCGCCTCGTCCATCGCGTCGAGCATCGGGCTTCGGATCGCGGCAGGTGCAATCGCATTCACCGTGACTCCATGCGGCGCGAGTTCCTGCGCGAAAGAGCGCGTGAGCGCGAGGATGCCCGCCTTCGACGCGGCATAGTGGGCGCCAGTCGCCGCACTGGCCTGCTGCCCGGCAACCGACGACAGATTGACGATCCGTCCAGCACCTCGATCACGCATGTGCCGTCCGGCGATGCGGCAGCCAAAGAAACTGCCGCGCAGGTTCACCGCCATGACCCCGTCCCACTCGTCGGCTGCGATGTCCCATAGCGAAGTCGACGGCGTCAAAGCCGCGTTGTTCACCATCGCGTCGATGGCTCCGAGGCGCTGCACAGCTGATTCGAAGCACTGGGCAAAGGCGGTCTCATCGCGCACATCGAGCGGCATCGCGATGCATTCGTAGCCCTTGGCGCAGAGGTCGGCTGCGACGGCGTCGACCGCCGCCGCGTCGATATCCGTCAGCGCCACGCGCGCACCCGCTTCGGCCAGGCCGCGTGCGATCGCGGCCCCGAGACCTTGCCCCGCGCCGGTCACGAAAGCCGTTCGTCCGGACAGCGAGAACATGGTGTCAGCCTTTTGCCGCCTTGCGGCCAGCAGGGCGCCGGTCCCACGTCTGCGGTGTCACGCCGCGTTCGCGCAGCTTGTACTTCTGCACTTTGCCGTTCTCGGTGCGCGGAAGGTCGGCCAGCACGTCGATGTAGCGGGGCACGGCGAAATAAGGCAGGCGCGCTTCACAGAACAGCGTGAGTTCGTCCGGGTCGACGCTGCGATCGGGCCGGACCACCAGCGCGGCCATCACCTCGTCTTCCGCCAGCTCGGAGCGCACCGGATAGACCGCGCAAGCCGCCACGCAGGGATGGCTCAGCAACACCTGTTCGACCTCGAAGGAGGAGATGTTCTCGCCCCGACGCCGGATCGCATCCTTGATGCGGTCGACGAAGCGAAAGGCGCCGTCGGCATCGCGCACCACGCGGTCGCCGGTGTGGAACCAGAGATTGCGCCAGGCTTCGACGGTCTTCTCCGGCATGTTGAAGTAGCCGCTCGCAAAGGCATAGGGCTCGTCCGCGCGCAGCAGCAGTTCGCCGGCTTCGCCGGGCGGCAGTTCGACGTCGTCCTCGTCGGCGACGCGCGCATCGAAACCGGGTCGCAGCCACCCCATCACGCCGCCGCGTGGCGAGTCGGGCGCAGTGACGATGGCGAAGTTCGTTTCGGTCGAGCCGTAGCCTTCGAGCAACCGGACCCCCGTGCGCTCCATGAAGGCCTGCCCCGCCGCCGCCGGCACACCGGGGCCGAGGCCGGTGCGGACGCGGTGATCCCGCTCGCCAGGGCCTTCAGGCTGCGCCAGCAAGATCGGCACCATCGCGCCGAGCAGGTAAACGACGGTCGCGCCGCTCGCGCGCATCGCCTGCCAGAAGCCCGAGGCCGAGAATCGCGACTCGAACACGACCTCGCAGCCAGTCACCGCAGCCTGCGCGAAGGTGTTGAGCGCGTTGATGTGAAAAAGCGGCAGCGTGGTGCACAGCACGTCATCGGCGCCGACGCCGAGCACCTCCGCACTGTTCACGCCCCACCAGAAATACTGCGCGTGCGGGCAGATCACGCCCTTGGCCGGTCCGGTGGTGCCGGAGGTGTAGAGGATGGCGAGCGGATCGCCCGGCTGCACCGCGGCCGGCGGGATCGCCTCGGCGCCGGCGGGATAAGGTGTCGATCGCACGCCCTCGGGCGCCTGCCAGGCGACAGATGGCTCCTGCGATTCGCCGACCACCCAGACTTCGCGCAGCTTCGTGCGGCCGAGATCGGCCGTCTTCAATCGCTCCAGGAACTCGGCCTCGATCACGAGCAACCTGGCCTCGCTGTTGGCGAGGAAGTATTCGATCTGCGGCCCCATCGATGCGGTATTGACCGGCACCACCGACGCTCCGAGCCAGCCCGCGCCGAAGAACACTTCGAGAAACTCGATGCGGTTTCCGCACATCACGGCGACCCGGTCGCCGCGTGCCACGCCAGCCTGCGCCAGCACCGCGGCGCGCTCGCCCGCCGCCCGGGACGCATCGCCATGAGTCCACGCGCGCCCCGCGATCCGAAGCAGCGGCCGCCCCGCGAACTGCGCTGCCTGGCGCTGCAGCAGCGCGGGCAGCGTGCGCTGCGACGGCGGCAGCGCGCGGGCTTCAGTCGTCATCGTGGGTGCCTCCGCCCAGATAAGTGGCCTGCACGCGAGGATCGCTGGCGAGGTCCTGCGAGGCACCCGACAGCGCGATCTCGCCGGTCTCCAGCACGTAGCCGTGATCCGAGGTTTCGAGCGCGGCGCGTGCGTTCTGCTCGACGAGCAGGATCGACACGCCGTCCTCGCGCAGCTTGCGCACGATGGTGAGGATGTCGCGCACGATCAGTGGGGCGAGGCCCAGGCTGGGCTCGTCGAGCATCAGCAGTCGGGGCGCGGACATCAACGCACGGCCCACGGCGAGCATCTGGCGCTCGCCACCCGAGAGCGTGTCGGCACGCTGCGCACGGCGTTCGGCCAGGCGCGGGAAGCGGTCGTACACGGACTGCAGGCGGCTCTTCAATGCATCGCTGCGAAGGCGCCGGGAGTAGGCGCCGAGTTGGAGGTTGTCGAGCACGCTCAGTTCGCCGAAGAGCTCGCGCTTCTCCGGCACGAGGCACAGGCCACGCTCGACGCGCGCTTCCACGTCCAGGCCGTGCAGATCCTCGCCCTCGAAGCGCAGGATGCCCTTGCACGGCAGCAGCCCCATCGCGGCGGCCAGCAGCGTGGTCTTGCCCGCGCCGTTGGGGCCGATCACCGAGATGATCTGGCCATGTTCCAGGTTGAGCGTGACGCCGCGCACCGCATCGACCTGCCCATACGAGACGTGCAGGTCACCAATCTCCAGCATCGCGGTCATACCACGCTCCCAAGGTACGCAGCCTGCACGCGTTCGTCCGCACGCACGGCCGAGGGCGCGCCTTCGACGAGCTTGGAGCCGAAGTTCATCACCACCAACCGGTCCACGAGTTTCATCACGAAGTCCATGTCATGTTCGACGATGAGGATGGTCACGCCCTCCTCCCGCAATTTGCGCAGCAGGTCGCCCAGCGCCATCTTTTCCTTGCGACGCAGCCCGGCGGCCGGTTCGTCCAGCACAAGCAGCACCGGGTCGGCGGCCAGGGCGCGCGCGATTTCCAGGATGCGCTGCGTGCCGAGCGGCAGGCTGCCTGCCAGCTCGTGGGCGCGGTCGCCGAGGCCGATGCGGTCCAGCTGGCGTTGCGCCTCCTGCAGGATCTGGCGCTCCTCGGTACGGTCCAGCCGCAAGCCGGCCTTGAGCACGCCGGTCGTCGTCCGCGAATGCGCGCCAAGCGCAACGTTATCGAGCAGGCTCATGTGCGGCCGCAGCTTCACGTGCTGGAAGGTGCGTGCCAGCCCGAGCCGCGCGACCTTGCGCTGCGGCAGGCCTGCGATGTCCTGGCCCAGGAAGCGCACTTGCCCCGCCGTCATCGGCAGCGTGCAGGTCAGCAGGTTGAACATGGTCGACTTGCCTGCGCCGTTCGGCCCGATCAGCCCGACGATCTCACCCGCCTTCACGTCGAAGCTCACGTCGTTGACGGCCACCAGTCCACCGAAGCGCTTGACGGCGCCCGTCACCGACAGGATCGGCGATCCGCGGTCCGGCAGCGTGCGGTGGGGCAGCGGTTCTACCGGCGTCGTTGGCTCGCGCGACGGCGGCGCGGCGAAACGGCCGCGCGTCCAGCGCCGCACGAAGCCCATCAGGCCGCCGCGTGCAAAGTGCAGCAGCAGGATGAAGAGCGTCGCGAAGGCCACCGCCTCCAGCTGGCCGGCGCGCTGCGTGAGCATCGGCAGCACGTCCTGCAAGCCATTCTTCAGGATCAGCACCAGCGCAGAGCCGACCAGGGCGCCTGCGAGTTGCCCGAGCCCGCCGGCCACGGCCATCAGCAGGTACTCGATGCTGGCCCGCACGTCGAAGG
This sequence comes from Variovorax sp. J22R115, assembly GCF_030317005.1. NCBI lineage: Bacteria > Pseudomonadati > Pseudomonadota > Betaproteobacteria > Burkholderiales > Comamonadaceae > Variovorax > Variovorax sp. J22R115. Next base: position 48,275 of record NZ_JASZYM010000014.1, read on the forward strand.
GCGACGGGCTCACGAAGCGGTTCATGTGCGCATAGAGCCAGCCCGCGAGACCGGCGAACAGCGCGGCGGTGACGAAGAGCGACAGCCGCACGCGGTACGCGTCCTCGCCGACGCTCGCGAGCAGTGTCGCGCCGCCCCGCAGGCTGCGGATGGCGCGGCCCGGCCGCGATTCGAGCAGGTTGCGGCTGAACAGGAAGGCCAGCCCGACCAACGCCCAGATCAGGTAGTAGATCGCTCGCGGATCGGCCAGCGACCAGGCACCGATCTTGAGCGCCGGAATGTTCGACAGTCCCGTGTGCCGGCCGAGCGCATCGACGTTGCCGAACAGCATCGCGATCGACAGCCCCCATGCGATGGTGCTGAGCGGCAGGAAGTGCCCGCCCAGGCGCAGCGTGAGCATGCCGATGGCGAGGGCCGACAGGCCGGTCAGCAACAAGGCGAACAGCAGCCCGAGCCACGGCGACAATCCTTGCGCAGTAGTGAGCCAGGCCGTCGCATAGGCCGCGATGCCGACGAAGGCCGCCTGCCCGAAGGAGGTAGCGCCGCCGATACCGGTCAGCATCACCAGCCCGAGCGCGACCAATGCGCCGATGCCGATGTCATTCAGGAGCGAGACCGTGAAGTTGCCGGCCACCGCGGGCGCAATGGCGATCGCGGCAACGACGAGGCCGATCCAGAGCTTGCGTTGGACGAGCGGGCTCATTGGTCCACCTCGTCTTCTTCCTCTTCGGAGTGCACGCTGAGGAAGGACCTCAGCATGAGCACCGGTATGAGCAGACTGAACACGATCACATCTTTCAGCGCGCCGCTCCAGAACGACGCGAAACTTTCGACCACGCCCACCGCGAGGGCCCCGACGGCCGTCATCGGGTAGCTCACGAGACCGCCGATGATCGCGGCGACGAAGGCCTTCAGCCCGATGATGAAGCCGGAGTCGTAGTACATGGTGGTCACCGGCGCGATGAGCACGCCGATCAGCCCGGCCAGGAGGGACGCGCTGCCGTAGGCCAGCAAGGCGGTCCGCGCAGGCCGGATGCCGACCAGCCGTGCACCGACGCGGTTGACGGCCGTGGCACGCAGCGCCTTGCCCGCCACCGTGCGTTCGAACACCAGGAAGAAGAGCCCGCTCAGCACGATCGCCGAGCCGACCATCAGCACCACCTGCCCACTGACCGAGAAGCCGTCGCCCAGCGGAATGGTTCCGCTCGCGAGCGGCGCGGTGCGCGAGCCTTCAGGCCCGAAGAACAGCAGGCCCAGGCCCGACAGCAGGAAGTGCAGCGCCAGCGACACGATCAGCAGCACCAGCACCGACGCATCCGCGATCGGCTGGAACACGACGCGTGCCAGCAGCGGCGCGATCGGCACCACCAGCAACACCGTCACCGCGATCTGCACCGCGGCCGGAATGCCGGGCCGGGCGGTCGCCCAGGCCAGCAAGCACGGCAGCAGCGGCAGCACGCCCCAGGCCAGGATGGCCTTGGGCACCTTCTTCGCCTCGCCGCGCCGCAGCAGGCTGCCAACCTCGGTCGCCGTCGCCAGCGCCGCCAGCACCATGACCAGCCCGATGGTGGGCGGAAGGCGGCCGGTCTCGAAAGCCGCCAGCGTCAGCGCGGCAAAGGCCGCGATGTCGCCGAACGGCACGAACACCACCCGCGTGACGGAAAAAATCAGCACCAGTCCCAGCCCGGCGAGCAGATAGACCGCGCCATTGGCGAGCCCGTCGATGCCCAGGATGAGCGCCACGTCCCATGTCATTGAAAAGTCCTTTGCGTAATCTTCTGGTCGGTCAGGCCTGGAGGCTCAGCGTTCAGGTCAGGGCGCCAATTTCCACTGGCCGTTTTCGAGCTTGACGATCACGCGCGCGCGCTCATCCACGCCGTAGAGATTGCCCGGCTTGAAGTTGTAGACGCCGTGCGTGCCGACGACTTCCTTGGTGCTCGCGATGGCATCGCGCAGCGAGAGCCTGAACTCGGGCGTGCCGGGCTCGCCCTTGGCGCGCGCGGCGGCATCGGTGAACACCAGCCAGCCGTCGAAGGAATAGGCAGAGAAGGCATCGCTGGTCGGTGCATTGTTGACCTTCTGGAACACCGAGCGGAAGTCCATCGCGATATTCTTGGTGGGGTACTCGGCCGGCAGTTGCTCGGCCACGATCACCGGGCCGGTGGGCATCAGCGCGCCCTGGCCGGAGGCACCGACCACGCGCACGAAGTCGGGGTTGATGAGGCCGTGCTGACCGTACACCGGGCCCTTGAAGCCGCGCTCGGTCAGGGCGAGGAAAGGCAGCGCGCCCGGCGTGCCGGCGCCGCCAGTCATCACCGCGTCGGGCTTCATCGCGACCAGCTTCAGCACCTGGCCGGTGACGGAGGCATCGGCGCGTGCATAGCGCTCGTTGCCCAGCACCTTGATGCCAGCCTCGGGCGCGGACTTCATCAGCGCGTTGTAGACCAGGTCGCCCCAGGCGTCGGAAAAGCCGATGTAGCCGACGGTCTTGATGCCGTCCTTCTTCATGCGCTGGACCACCGCGTCGATCATGAGCTGGGTCGGCTGCGCGACGGTGAACACCCACGCGTTCTCGGCCGGGTCGAGCTGGATCGGTGTGAGGCCGATCATCGGCACCTTGGCATCGCGGCCGACTTGCGCCATCGCGATCGCGGCGGGCACGCCGGAGGTGCCCATCAGGATGTCGACCTTGTCCTCTTCGACCAGCTTGCGCGCATTGCGGCCGGCCGTGGTCGGGTCGGAGCCATCGTCCAGCACGATCAGCTGGATCTTGCGGCCGTTGACCTCGGGCTTGTACGCGAGTGCCGCCTGCATGCCCTTGGCGTACGGCACGCCGAGCGAGGAGTTGGGGCCGGAGAGCGAAACGCTCAGGCCGACTTTGAGATCGGCCGCGAACGCGCTCATGGCGAAGCCGGCACCCAGTGCGGCGGCCAACGCGGTGCGCGTCAAGGTCTGCATCAAGCTCTTCATGTCGTGACTCCTGGTGGGGTGGAATGGTTGAGCGTTCGCTCAGATGAACAACTGAATGGCCGGCAGTGCGCGCCCGGCGTTGAGGAGGTCGACGCGCTTCTGGCGGATCGCCCAGCCGTCAGGCGTTCGCACGAGCCGATGGCGGCAGGTGCCGGCGAGCAGGACTTGGTCGTCCCCGCGGGCCTCGACGTAGATGAAAGGCGTGCGCAGCGTGATCTCGCCGGAGGCTTCGTCCTCGCGCTCGATGGCGGAGCGCTGGAGCACGTGCTGGCAATGGCTCGCGGGATGCTGCGAGTGCGCGCGCGGGTTCTTCAGCCGGTCTACGCGCAACTGCAGCAGCAGCCGGTCTTCGTAGGCCAGCGAGTTGTGGGAGTACGGATCCACTTGTGCCGCGCCGAGCAGCGGCACCCAGTAGTGGCCGTCGTCGGTGAACAACGCCAGCCAGTCGTCGAATCGGCCGGCGTCGAGCAACGCGGCCTCGGCGGCGATGAAGTCTTCCGGCTGCATCACGCTGCCGTCTCCATGCCGGCCGTCATGTAGCGGGCCCAGGCGCGGAACTGGTTGCGCATCAGCAGTTCATTGGTGCCGTTGGTCGTGATCGATGCCTGCTCGAGTTCGGCCGGATCGAAGTTGCGATGCAGGCTCACCCATTCGTTGCCTTCGCCGCGCAGGCCCTGCTGCATGCTCTCGAAGAGATGCAGGTCGTCATGGGCGACCACCGACATCGGCGAGAAGACGAGCCGGTTGTAGTTCATCGCGCGCTCGAAGAGCAGATCCGGCGCACCCGCCGCGCGGAAGCTCCAGGCCTCGATCAGCGTGCGGTTGGCGGCCAGCGGGCGGATCACGCGGATTACCTGCGGCGAGCCCTTGACCGACAGGCTGGGAAAGAAGACAGAGTTCTGCGGCGAGCGCTGCAGGATCTCCGCGGCGCGCTCGGCACCATGCGCGGCGCGCATCGCTTCCTCGTACTCGGGCAACTGCGCGTAGTTCGAATGGATGCTGAAGTTCACGCCGAGCACACTGTGCCCGTTGGCGAAGACGCGGCCGCCCATCTTGTCGAAGAACTCGTAGCCGGAACCGAAGGGCAGGATCTGTTCCATCGCCATCGGCTTGGGCGCGTCGGGCGCCCGCCCCTCCCACAGCGCATCGGCCGCCTGCGTGGCGGACTCGTGCGTCGACATCGGATGGACCGTGTCGTTGATGTTCTCGAGGTACATCTTCCAGTTGCAGTGGATGATGTTGCGCATCACGCCACCGCCGACCGTCAGGCGGCCCTCTGGCGAGCGGTCGACCATGTTGTCGATCGCATGCAGCACTTCGCCGAAATAGCTCGCGAAGTCCGGGCCTTCGCTGGAGAGGCGCGCGAAGACGAAGTCGCGGTAGACGTGGACGTTCCGGATCGCGGTGAGCCCCTGCCCCGATTCGCACTCCTTCAGCCGCGTGCCCTCGTAGCCGCTCTTGAGCGGGATGGCGAGCGGCGCACCGTCGAGCTTGTAGGTCCAGGCGTGGTACGGGCAACGAAAGAACTTGCCGGTGTTGCCGCACTCGTCGGTGACGAGCCGGCTGCCCTTGTGCGCGCAGCGGTTGTAGAACACGCGCACCGCACCATCGGGCTGGCGGACCATCATCACCGGCCGCCCAGCGAGGTCGAGCGACCAGAAGTCACCGGCATTGGGCACCTGGCTCGCGTGGCCCACGTAGAGCCACGTGTTGGCGAAGAACTGCTCCTGCTCCAGCGCGAAGAGCTCGTCGCTCAAGTAGACATCGCGATGCACGCGGTCGTCCTGCACCAGCGCTCGGATCGCGTCGGGACGGTTGCGGTAGGTGTTCATCGCGGCGCTGCTTGCTGCCAGGTCGACGTCAGGGCACCAGCTTCCACTGACCCTTTTCGCTGCGCACGATGACAACCGCGCGCTGATCGGAGCCGTAGCGGTTGTCGGGCTTGAAGTTGTAGATGCCGTGAGTGCCGGTCAACTCTTTCGTGCTCACGATCGCGTCGCGCAGCGCCGCGCGGTACTGCGGCGTGCCCGGCTCGCCCTTGGTGCGCGAGACCGCATCCGCGAGCAGCAGGTAGGCGTCGTAGGTGTAGGACGAGAAGGCATCCGTCGGCACCGAGCCGTTGGCCTTCTTGTACGCATCGCGGAACCCCATCGACACCTTCTTGATCGGGTTGCTGTCCGGCAACTGGTCGGCCACCAGCACGGGGCCGCTGGGCACTTGCAGGCCTTCGATGGAGGCACCGCCCACACGCACGAAGTCCGCGTTGATGAGGCCGTGCGTGCCGTAGATCTGACCCTTGTAGCCACGTTCGGCGAGCGCAAGATAAGGCAGCGCGCCCGGCGTGCCGGAGTTGCCGGCGAACACCGCATCGGGGCGGGCCGAGATGATCTTCAGCACCTGTCCGGCAACGGAGGAGTCGCTGCGCGCATAGCGCTCGTTCGCGACCACCTTGATGCCGGCGGCCTCGGCGCTCTTCACGAGCGAGTCGTACGCCAGATCGCCCAGCGCATCGGAGAAGCCGATGAAGGCGACCGTCTTGACGTTCGACTTCTTCATGCGCTCGACGACGGCAGCGACCATCAGCGGGAAGGGTTGCGACACGGTCACGGTCCATGCGCCCTCGGGGCCGGGGATGGTGACGGGCGTGGGCGAGATCAACGGCGTGTTGAGCTCGCGCGCCACTGCGGCGATGGCCATCGCACCGGGCACGCCCGAGGTGCCGATGAGCACGTCGACCTTGTCCTCGACCACGAGCTTGCGCGCGTTGCGTCCGGCCGTCGTCGGGTCGGAGGCATCATCGAGCACGATCAGCTCGACCTTGTGGCCGGCGAGCGCCGGATGCTCGGCGATGGCCGCGCGGATGCCCTTCTCATAGGGAATGCCGAGCGCCGAGACCGGGCCCGAAAGCGAGCTGATGAAGCCAACCTTGAGGTCCGCCGCAAGCGCCTGTGTAGCCGCGAGGGCAATGGCCGATACGCCGAGGAAAGCGGTGAGTCTTTTCATGATCCAGATCAGTACGTGGGTTATTCAGGAATACCGCGGAACCGGCTTTGCCGGGCCGCTGGTATCGCCCCCTGGAAGGGGGTGGAGAGCGACACGAAGTGCGCGAGCCTGGGGGTCAAGGAACAAGCTTCCATTGACCCTTTTCGAGCTTGACGATGACGCGGGAGCGTTCGTCCGAGCCGTAGCGGTTGTCGGGTTTGAAGTTGTAGACGCTGTGCGTACCGACCAGCTCCTTGGTGGAGACGATCGAATCGCGCAGTGCGACGCGGTAGGCGGGCGTACCGGGCTCACCCTTGGTACGAGCCGCAGCGTCGAGGAACAGCAACCATGCGTCGAAGGAATACGCAGAGAACGCATCGGTCGGCGGAGCACCGTTCGCCTTCTGATAGGCCGTGCGGAAGTCCATCGACACCTTGCGGATCGGATTCGAGTCGGGCAACTGTTCGGCGACGATGACCGGGCCGGTGGGTGCCAGCAGTCCTTCGACCGCCGTGCCGCCGACGCGCACGAAGTCCGGGTTGATGAGCGCATGCATGCCGTAGATCTGGCCCTTGTAGCCACGCTCTGCCAGTGCGAGGTAAGGCAGTGCGCCGGGCGTGCCCGAGGTGCCGGTGATGACCGCGTCGGGACGCAGCGCAACGATCTTCAGCACCTGGCCCGTGACCGACGAATCGCCGCGCGCATAGCGTTCGTTCGAGACGATCTTGATGCCGGCCGGCTCGGCGCTCTTCTGCAGCGCGTCGTAGACCAGATCACCCCATGCGTCGGAGAAGCCGATGTAGCCGACCGTCTTCACGCCCGACTGCTTCATGCGTTCGACCACCGCGCTCACCATCAACGGTGCGGGCTGCGGCAGCGTGACCATCCATGCGCCCTCTTCGCCCGGCAGGTTGGCGTTCGCGATGGAGATCAGCGGCGTCTTGGTTTCGCGTGCGACAGCGGCAATCGCCAGCGCGCCGGGCGAGCCGGCCGTGCCGATGATGACGTCGACCTTGTCCTCGTCGATCAGCTTGCGGGCGTTGCGTGCGGCCGTGGATGGGTCCGACGCATCGTCGAGCTGCACCATCTGGATCTTGCGGCCGTTCAGCTCCGACTTGTAGGCCACCGCGGCCTTGATGCCCTTCTCGTACGGGATGCCGAGCGACGACACCGGGCCCGACAGCGAGGTGATGAACCCCACCTTGAGATCAGCCGCCCATGCACTCGCGGCAGTCACGGCGCTGAGGCCAGCGGCAATGCCCGCCAGGGCACAGATTCGGGTCAGGACTTTCATGCAAACCTCCAGGGGGTGAACAAGCACATGATTTATGAACTATTTAGATGTCAAGAATGCTAGCGAGGCGATGACGTGGTGACAAGGGAGAGAACGATGAGTTGGGTGGAGATGCGTGCAACGCACCGCTAGAGGGCCAGACTGCCCACGCTGGTGCCGCCGCACACGTAAAGGACCTGACCCGTGACGAAGCTGCTCGCAGGGTCGGCAAAGAAACGCACGGCCCGTGCCACATCGGCCGATTCGCCAAGCCGCTTGACCGGCACCGATGCGGCGAGCGCGCGTTCCTTCTCGCTGCCGGCTTCGACGACGTCGTAGAACATGTCGGTGCGGATCGGCCCCGGCGCGACGACGTTGACCGTGATGCCGTCGCCCGCGAATTCGAGCGCCCAGGTGCGCGCCATTCCCAGCATGCCAGCCTTGGTCGCCGAGTAGCTGGTGCGCGTGGCGAGGCCCAGCGCGGCGCGCGAGGACAACAGCACGACGCGACCGAAGCGCTGCGCCCGCATCGTCGGCAATGCGGCCTGCACGAGCTGGATCGCGCAGCCCAGGTGCAGATCGACCAGCGCATCGAGATCATCGAGCTTCACGTCGGCCAGCAGCGCGGGACGGATCACGCCGGCGTTGTGGACCACGGTCGTCACCTCGAAGCGGCGGACCAGGTCCGCCACCGCCTGCGCCGTGGCCGCGCGGTCGGCGAGATCGACCTCGATGCTGTGCAGCTTCGGGTGATCGATGTCGGAGCGGCGGCGCGCCAGCGACACGACTTCGTAGCCTTGTGCGAGCAGGTCTTCGCAGATCGCCTTGCCGATGCCCGCGCTACCGCCGGTGACGGCGGCAACCTTCGGTACTGCGCTCATGGCTGCGCTCCGATCAGCGCGAGCACGCGCAAGGGACTGCCGCTGCCCTTCTCGATCTTGAGCGGCGGGCAGATCAGCACCGCGCCAGATGGGGGCAGCAAGTCGAGGTTGCTGAGGCACTGCAGGCCGTAGCGCCCCGCACCGTGCATGTAGTAGTGGCACGGGTACGGCGGCCGCAGGTGGTAGCCCTGTCCCGCATCGGTGCCGATGGCTTCGGAGCCGAAGCCGAGCACGTCGCGCTGCTCGACGAGGAAGCGCACGGCCTCGGTGCTCGGGCCGGGAGTGTGCTGGCCGGTCTCGTCGAAGTTCTGGTAGGCCTCCGGGTCCTGGCGCTTCGACCAGTCGGTGCGCATCAGCACCCAGGCGCCCTTCGGGATGCGGCCATGGTTCGCCTCGTAGCCTTCGATGTCTTCGATGGTGAGCAGGTAGTCGGGATCGTCCTTCACCTGCGGCGAGCAATCGATCACGCAAGCAGGCGCGACGAAGTGCTGCACGGGAATCGTGTCCACCGAGTTGTTCGGCAGATCGCGGCCCGAGATCCAGTGGATGGGCGCATCGAAGTGCGTACCCGTGTGCTCGCCGCAGGAAAAGTTGTTCCAGTACCAGCCGGGGCCGCGCTCGTCGTACTTCGACACTTCCTCGATGCGGAAGGGCCAGCACTGGCCCATCTCGGGCGGCAGCGCGATCTGCGGAAACTCGGGCGTCAGGGTCTGCGTGAGGTCGACCACCCGGATGCGGCCGGTCGACATGGCGCTCACCAGGCCGCCGAGGATTTCGGCGGTGGACATCAGTTCGGTTGTTGCTGTGCTCATCGTGTTGCTCCTGATCTCAGCCGCCGCCCGCTGCGAGTTCGCGCTCGAGGATCTTGGGGTTGTCGCGCCAGCGTTCGAGCCATTCCTGTGCCACGTCGCCGGGGTACACGTCCTCGACGCCGTCGCGCAACGCCTTGACGATCGCGTTCGCCAATGCGCTCGCACCCAGCTTGGGCGGCGGCGTGTGCTGGTTCCATTCATCGTCGATCGGCCCGGGGAACAGGTTGATCACGCGGATGCCGGCCGGCCGCATTTCGGCGCGCAAGCATTGCGCAAGCGAATGGGCCGCGGCCTTCGATGCGCTGAAGGTGCCGTGCGGCGGAAAGTTGCTCAGCGCGTAGATCGACAGAAGGTTGACCCACGCGGTTGCACCGGTCACGCCATCGGCCGAGCGGCCCTTCAGCGCCGGACCGAACTCCTGCGCGAGCCGCAGCAGCCCGAAGTAGTTGATGTCCATCTCGGCCTTGGCCACGTCAGTGCCGCGCCGCGCGCCGATACCGAAGCTGCGATGCACCTCGGCGTTGTTGATCACGATGTCGACCTTGCCGCCGATCTCGCCGGCCAGTTCGCTCACGGAGCGACCATTGGTCAAGTCGAGCGGCACCAGCGTGACCTGCGGCAAGGCCGTGATGTCGTCGAGCCCGCCGCCCATCTTCTTCCACGGCTCGGCGTGGCCCACCCACACGATGTCGGCGCCGGCCTTGACGAGCGCACGCACGATGGCCTGGCCCACTTCGGTCTTGCCATCGGTCACGAGCACCTTGCGGAACTTCGGGTCGCTCGTCATTTCTCTCAGCATCTTGTCGTCAGCCATGTGGGAGCTCCCTTCGTTCGGAAATCCAATGAGTACGGCCTGGCCCGCGCGATCGAGTCGGGCACCGACGCGCACGCGCGTGGGTGCATCGCCGACTTCGCCATGCAGGTGCACCATCAGCGTCGGCCCAGCATCGAGGTGCACCAGGCCCAGCCGCCACGGCAGCCGCTCGCGGAAGAACAGGTCGTTGCTGTGGTGCAGCGTGGTGCTGCTGAGCAGTTCGCCCTCGCCGCTCTGCTCGCGCCAGTGCAGGCGCGGCGAGAGGCATTTGTGGCAGGCCTCCCGCGGCGGGTACTGCACGGTGCCGCAGTCCTCGCAGGTCTGCAGTTCGAAGCGGCCTTCGGCGGCGGCAGCGGTGATGCCGAGCGCCACGCGGCCTCGCGCCCACGGCGGCAGGTTCATCTGCCGGGTGCGGAGCACCGGGTTCTTGCGCTTGGGGCGCATCAAGGGCATCGTCATGCCGGCCTCCCTAGGATGACTGCGCCTGTGCACAGGCAGCGGTCGTAAGTCACCATTCCGAACCCGGCGACCAAGCCCAGTTGGGCGTCAGGCACGGTACGCGGTCCTGCGGTGTCCGTGAGCTGCCGGATGGCCTCGGTCATGCCGAGGAAGCCACCCGCCGCACCGGCCTGCCCGGCCGAGAGCTGCCCGCCGCTGGTGTTGTTGGGAAAGCTGCCGTCGTTCGTCATCGTGTGCGATTGCACGAAGGCTGAGCCCTCGCCTTTCTCGCAGAAGCCGAGGTCCTCGAACTGCATCATCACGATCACCGGGTAGTCGTCGTAGGTCTGCACGAAGTCGATATCCGTCGGCGCCGCACCGGCCTGGGCGTAGAGGTCGTCACGGTCCATGCGCCAGCCGCCGCGGATCATCACCGGGTCTTCCGAGTACGCGTTGTGCCGCTCGATCGCACCGCGAATCACCACGTGGGCCAGCCCGAGGTCTCGCGCGCGCTCCTCGCTCATCACGAGGAAGGCTTCCGCGCCGGCGCAGGGCATCACGCAGTCGAACAGGTGGATCGGGTCGGAAATCGGCCGCGCAGCGATGTACTCGTCGAGCGTCAGCGGCTTCTTGAACATCGCGTGCGGATTCTTGAGCGCATTGGTGCGCTGGTCGACGGCGATGCGGCCGAAGTCCTCTCGGGTCGCGCCGAAGGTGCGCATGTAGTGCGCGGTGATGAAGGCGAAGATCGAGTTGGGCCCGCCCGAGCCATAGGGATAGGTCGCGTCGCGCGCGAAGTTGCTGAAGCTGCCCAGCGTCTGCCGGAAGGAGTCGACGTGGTTGGTATCGGCCGCGACGCAGGCGACCACGTCGGCATCGCCCGCCTGCACCGCACGTGCCGCGCGCCGCAGGCACATCACGCCAGATGCGCCACCCGTCGGCATGTGATCGAGCCAGCGCGGGGACAAACCCAGGTGCTGCGTCACGCCGACGGCGGTATCGGGCGCGAGCGAGAAGCTGCTGACGCACAGGCCGTCGATCTGCTCCTTCTTCACGCCGCTGGCCTGCACCAGCGCCTCGATCGCCTGGCCGAGGAACCAGTGAGCGGTACGCGTCGAATAGCGCACGTAGGGCACGGTGACCGGCACGGCGACCGCCACGCCTTCGTACGAAAGTCGGCGTGTCGTCATCCCTGCCTCTTTTTCATCGAGCGCATGTCTATGCAGTGCGCTTGCCCCGGCAGCGACTGCGCGAGTTCGCGCAACTGGCCGCGCTGAATCTTCTGCGAGGCGGTGAGCGGCAATTCGTCGACGAAGGCGATGTAGCCCGGTGCCTTGTAGTAGGCCAGTTGTGCCAGCGCATGCTCGACGATGCTCGCGGCGACCTGTGTGGGCGACGATGCATCGACGTCATCGCGCATGACGATGCAGGCCAGCACCTCGTCGCCGCGCACTGCGTCCGGCGTGGCGGCCACGGCGGAGGTCTTTACGGCCGGGTGCTGGTTGAGCACACTTTCCACTTCGACCGCCGAAATGTTCTCGCCGCTGCGGCGGATCACGTTCTTCTTGCGATCGACGAAGTAGTAGTTGCCTTCGGCGTCGCGCCGCACCATGTCGCCGGTGTGAAACCAGCCGTCGGCCCAGGCCTCGCGGGTCGCATCCTCGTCCTTCAGGTAGCCGGAGAAGAAGTAGCGCTTCGGCTCGGCGCCCGACGAGCGCACCAGCAGTTCGCCCGGCGTTCCGTCGGCTGCGTCGCGCCCTTCGTCGTCCACGAGGCGGATCTCGACGAATGCCTCGCGGCGGCCGAAGCAACTCGTGCCGACATGGCGCGGTTCATGGTTCGCCATCACGCAGGCGGCGGCGCCGGTCTCGGTCATCGCCCAGGCTTCAACCAGCGGGAAACCGAAGCGCGACTCGAAAGGCCCGTGGTTCTTGCGATCCACGCCGGCGCCGAAGCCCCATCGGATGGCGTGCTCGCGGTCGGACGCCATCGCGGGTGCCGACAGCAGCATGGCAGGCATCACGCCCAGGTAGTGGGCGATGGTGGCGCCGCTCTCGCGCGCGCTCTGCAGCCACGACTTCGGATGGAAGCGATCGAGCTGCACCAGGCAGCCGCCCGCGACCAGCACGACCATGGTCGAGAACGCCATCGCGTTCACATGGTTGAGCGGCAGCGGCGTGATGATGCGTTCGGCATCGGGTCGGACCGGGCAGAGGTCGCCGAGTTCCGCATACCACTGGCCCGCGCGCAGGAAGTACTCGTTGCTCAGCATGCAACCCTTCGGCCGGCCGGTGGTGCCCGAGGTGTAGAGCAGCGCGCATTCGGTCGCGAGCCCGATCGGTTCGCCGGCGCGAGGCGGCGTGGTCTTCGACAGCGGCACGGCGTCGTCCGGCCCCATCGTCTCGAAGGCGATGCCCGCCGACTCGGCGGCGGCGCGCAGGTCGGCTGCGCGGTGCGCCAACGTCACGGCCAGGCCGATCTCGCTGTGGCCGATCAGGTAGCTCAATTCGGCGGAACGCATTTCAGCGTTGATAGGCACCACGCTCACGCCCAGCGCATTGAGTGCGAACCAATGAAAGAGAAAGGCCGGCCGGTTCTCCAGCAGCAAGCCGACGCGATGACCATGGCCATAGCCTGCGCCGGCGTAAGCGAGTTTCAGCCGCTCGACTTCGGCAGCGGCCTTGCCCCACGAAATGGCGCCCGACTCGATGCTGTAGGCCGCGGCGGTGACAGACTCGGTGAACAGGAACTCGGCCTGCGGCGTGCGTCGGGCGCTCGCGCTGAAGGCGTCGTGAACGGTAGCGTTCATGGTGTGCCTAGATGAAGAGCTGCACGGCCGGCAAGGCGGCATCGCAGTTGAGCAGGTTCACGCGCTTCAGCGTCATGCGCAGCGCGCCGCCTTCCACCGTGAGGTGATGGAAGAAGGTGCCTACATAGAACTGCAACTCGTCGCCCTGCGACTCGGTGTAGTGGAACTCCGTGCGCACGACGAAGCGATTGGCGACGTCATCGAACTCTTCGACCGTCGGCATTTGCAGCAGGTGGTGACAACGGCTCGGGGGCTGTTGCGAAAACGCGCGCGGGCTCTTGAGCCGCTCGATGCGCAGATCGCGCAGCAGCTTGTCCTCGTAGAGGTGCGAGGTGTGATTGATGCCGTCCTCCTGGTCGGGGACGAGCGGAACCCAGTAGAACGCGTCATCAGTGAAGAGTGCATTCCATTCCTCGTAGCGCTTGGCATCGAGCAGGCGCGATTCATTCACCACGAAGTCGATCAGGTCCTGCCGGGTCACTGCGGCCTCCATCACATCGTCTCCGTCATGTAGCGGGCCCAGGTGCGGTATTGATTGCGCATGGGTAGTTCGCTCGTGCCTACGGTCGTGATTTCGCCGCCAGCGGTTTCTGCGGGGTCGTAGTTGCGATGCAGGCTCACCCATTCGTTGCCACTCGCATGCAGCCCGGCCTGGATGCCTCGATAGGCTTGCAGGTCGTCGTGCCCCACCACCGAGAACGGCGAATTGATGAGCCGGTTGTACATGGTCGTGCGTTGCAGCAGCTCGGGCGGGGCGCCTTTGAGGCGGAAGGTCCAGCTTTCGATGAGCGTCTTGTCGACAGAGATCGGTCGCACCACGCGGATGGCCTGGATCGCGCCCTTGATCGTGAGGTTCGGGTAGTAAACCGTGTTGTGCCGCGCCATGCCGAGGATCTGCGCGGTGCGCTCCTCGCCGTAGGTGGCCTTCATTGCGTTGTCGTACTCGGGGATTGCCTTGTACTTGCTGTGGATGCTGAAGTTCACACCCGTGAAGCTGTGGCCGTTGTCGTAGGTGCGCACACCCATGTCCTCGAAGAACTTGTAGTCCGACATGAAGGGCACGAACTGCTCGATGGCCATCGGCTTCGGTTCGTCGGCCGGCTTGTCGGCCCACATGTTCTTGGCGGTGCCGGCGGAGGATTCGTGGGCGACCATCGGGTGCATCGTGTCGTTGAGGTTCTCGACGAACATCTTCCAGTTGCACTGGTGCACGAAGCGCAGGCAGCCACCGGCGATTTCAAGTTCACCCTCGGGCGAGCGGTCGGCCATGTTGTCGATGGAGCTCAGCGAGTCGCCGAAGAATTCCTCGAAGTCGGGGCCCACGTCGTTGATCTTGATGAAGATGAAGCCGCGGTAGCTGCGCACGTTCTTCAGCGTGGTCAGGCCCTTGGCCGATTCGCATTCGTGCAGCTGCGTGCCTTCATAGCCGTTCTTGAGCGGGATCGACAGCAGCGAGCCGTCGGTCTTGAAGGTCCAAGCGTGGTATGGACAACGAAAGAACTTGCCCGTGTTGCCGCAAGGCGCGGTCACCAGCCGCGAGCCCTTGTGCGCGCAGCGGTTCATCATGGCGCGCACGGAGCCATCGGTGTGGCGGACGATGATCAGCGGGCGGCCGGCGATCTCGGTGTTGAGGTAGTCGCCCGACTTCGGGATCTGGCTTTCGTGGCCTGCGTAGTTCCAGGTATTGGCGAAGAAATGCTCCTGCTCCAGCTCGAACAGCTCGGCGCTGGTGTAGAGGTCGCGGTGCACGCGGTCGGGCTGCACCAGCGCGCGCACGGCGTCGGGGTTGCCTCGGTAGGAAGTCATGTTTCGGTCTCCTTCAGATGTCCAGCACCAGCCGCTGTCCCTTGATGCGCGAGATGCAGATCTGCATGACGTTGCCTTCGGACTTCTCGCGGGCGGTCAGCACGTAGTCGCGGTGGTCGATGTCGCCTTCGAGCACCGGCGTCGCGCACACGCCGCATTCGCCGCGCTTGCAGTCGAACATCGGATCGCAGCCGTGCTCGATCAGGCAGTCGAGGATGCTCTGGTCGGCCGGCACGGTGAAGCGTTGGCCCGATTGGGCGAGCTCGACCTCGAAGTCGTGGTCTCCCTCTTCCACCACCGGCGTGGTGAAGAGTTCGAAATGCACGCGGTCGTGCGTCCAGCCGCGCGCCTGGGTCTGGGCGAGCACGGCGTCGAGCATGACCTTCGGCCCGCACACGTAGAGCCGGTCACCCGCCGGGATGCCATCCAGCAGCGCGCCGATGTCGAAGGGGCCGCCGCGCTCGACGTCCGAATGAACCAGCAGGTCATCGCCCAGCACGGCTTGAAGCTCGGGCAGGAACGCCATCAGGTCGCGGCTGCGGCCGGCGTAGTGCATGCGCACCGGCAGTCCTTCGGCGCGGCGGCGCGTCGCCATGCTCGCGAGCGGCGTCACGCCGATGCCACCGGCCAGCAGCACGGTACCGCCGGGGCCGGTGTGCAGGGGAAAGTCGTTTTTCGGCACTTCGATGGTCACGACATCGCCTTCGCGCAACCGCTCGTGCATGAAGCGCGAGCCGCCACGGCCCTCGTCTTCCTTGCGCACCGCGATGACGTAGTCGGTGGGCGCATCCGTGGCGTCGGCCTGCGTGGCGAAGTTGATCAGGGAGTAGTGGCGCCAGTCCTGCGTGCCATCGGGCAACTGGACCTGAATCCGGATGTGCGCACCGGCGGTATAGCCGGGCAGCACGCCGCCATCGAGGGGCTTCAGCCGGAACGTCTTGATCAGCGGATTGAGTTCACGCGCCTCGACGACGCGCATTTGCAGGGTGGCGGGCTGGGCAGACATGGGCAGGGTTCCGGATCAGGCGAGCGCGTGCTGGACCAGCGCGGCGCGCAGTTTGTGGCCGTGTTCGTCGGCGAGCGCCGCGTCGCGCAGTTCGCGCAGGGTGGCGGGCGCGATGGCCGAGCCGGCGCGCTGCAGGGCGTCCATCACGGTGTCGTAGTTGCGCAGGCCGCGCTCATGGGTGTCGCTGTAGCCTTTGACGAGGCGCTGGCACTGCGCGACCTCGATGGCGAGCGCGGGGTTGTTCTTGGCAATGTCGCCGATGCGCTCCAGCCATTCCTCGATGCGGCGGTTTTCGTCGGCATAGCGCAGGGTCGAACGGCGCCAGCGCTTCATCGCGGCGACGGTGCTGAGCATCAGGTAGCCGCGCAGCGAACTGGTCTGGATGACGCGGCCTTGCTGCGTGAGGCGCTCGACCAGCTTGCGCGGCAAGGTCGAATTCATCAGCCAGCGGCCGAAACCCGCCGGCAGGGTCTCGCAGATTTCCTGCAGGCGCGGGTGCATGTATTCGTTGATGGCGAGCACCTGCCCGTCCTGCACGCTGGCTTCGCCGCGCACGCGTTCGAAGCGCGACGAGCGTGTCTTGAGGGCCGCGACGCGGGCAGTGTCTTCATAGGACATCCACAGCGCGAGGTGGCGTGCCGTGTCGCGCAGCAGCCGGCCGTCGTCGTTGGCTGGCAAGGCGGAGATGGCGGCCATGCGATCGAGGTAGAGGCCGGCATAGGCGACGTCCTGGTAGTCGATCAGCCGACGTACGCCTTCGAGGAGCAGGGGATGCGCGGAGGCCGCAAAGTCACGCTGCACGCGCTCGACCAGTGCGCGCACGGCGGGATGGCGCGGTTGCGGCGGCGCCGCCTCGACCACTGCGGCCTCGGGCTCCAGCGCGCCCTGTGCGCGTGCGAAGGCCGCGCCGAAAGCCTTCAGGCTGGGCTTGACGCCGACGCCGCCGCGTTCGATGGTCGCCTCGAACTGCGCACGGCTGAAAGGCAGGACGCCGGCGCCAGCCAGTGCGCCGAAGAGCACGGCGCTGATGACGCTGCCCGATGCTTCGGCGGCCTGCGCCATATCGAAGCGGATGAAGCGCTTGGCCGCGTGCTCGGCATGCGCGAGCAATTCGGCACTATCGACCCGGCCGTCGCCCATCGCACTCTTCTCCGCGATGGAATAGACGCGGTGGGTCGATGCGATGAAGGTGGTGCGGTCGCGCGTGACGAGCCCGCGCTGCACGGCGCGGCCGGCTTCCATCAACTCCGAGGCGAGGACGATGTCGACATCGCCCGGCAGCGGCATGAGCGCCAGCACCGGCTGGCCGCCATCGCCCTGGGCTTGCGCCTCGGGATAGAGCTCGACGTAGTAGATCGTGGCACCCGTGCGTTGGGCCACGCCCGGGACGGACGTGGTCTGGGCGACGTAGCCATTGGCCTCGCCCATGTCCACGATCCAGTCGGCGAGAACCCCCCCGCCTTCGCCACCCATGGCGAGGATTGCAATCTTGATCGGTTGTTGTCGCATGAATGCCTGTTCAGAACGCATAGGCCGCGCGGCGCTTGGCCTCGCCGCGTTGCAGCCAGCCGATGACCCGCATGCGAATGCCTTCGCGCAACAGGTCCCAGCGGCTCGGATTGCTGACGATCTGCGCCTTGTAGAACGACGGGCACAGCACGGCCGCATGCGAGACCTCGCCGCACACGCCGCAGCCGACGCAGCTGTCGAGCACGGTCGCCACCGGATCGGTGCGCAGCGGATCGGGATTGGGCTTGATCGACAGCGACGGGCAACCCGAGAGGCGGATGCACGAGTGGTCGCCCGTGCAGGTGTCGGAGTCGACGCCGAACTTCTCGCGCACCACGCGCTTGCCGCTGGCGATGGCCTTGCGCACCAGCGGCTTCTCGCGGCGCTGCTTGTTGAGCATGCATTCCGACTGCGCGATGAGGACCTTGGGGCCCTTCTCCTGCGTGGTCAGCGCTTCCTTGAGTGCATCGCGCATGCCGGCGACGTCATAGGTGCGGCGCATGGTCTTCACCCACTTGACGCCGACACCGCGCACCGCACGTTCGATCTCGTGGCCGGTGCTGCGCGTCGCGTTCAGCGCGTTGGACGAGAGGACGTCCTGGCCGCCGGTCGCGGAGGTGTAGTTGTTGTCGACGACGATGGTCAGGTTGTCGCTGCGGTTGAAGACCGCGTTGGCGACGCCGCTCGTCAGGCCGTTGTGCCAGAAGCCGCCGTCGCCCATCATCGAGATCGCGCGCTTGCCTGCGGGCGCATTGAGCGCCGAAGCGCCCGCGCCGCCCAGGCCGTAGCCCATCGTCGTGTTGCCGATGTTGAAGGGCGGCAGGATCGAGAACAGGTGGCAGCCGATGTCGGCGCTCACGTGGTGCGGGCCCAGTTCGCGCTCCACCAGCTTCATCGCACTGAAGATCGGGCGCTCGGGGCAGCCGGTGCAGAAGCCCGGCGGCCGCGCGTGCACGCTGTCGCCCAGTGGCCTCGCAGGTTCGGGCGCGGCGTCGACGCCGATCTCCGCCACTTCGGTCAGCGGAATCACCTTGCGCACCGCGGCAGGCACGGGCAAGGGCTGCAGCCGGCCGTAGCGCTCGCAAAAGGTGCGCGCGCCCTTGAGCAATTCTGCCGCCGTGTACTCGCCGGCGACCGGGAGCATGTCCTTGCCGTGCAAAGCCGTCGTCGAGTCGGCCTGGCGCAGGATGGTCGCTAGGTTCTGCTCGACGAAGTTGGGCTGGCCCTCCTCCACGATCAGCACGGCGCGCTTGCCTTCGCAGAAACGCAGCACCTCGCTTTCGATCACGGGGTAGGCGACGTTCATCACGTACAGCGGCACCTCGGTGTTGCCGTAGACGTCGGCCAGCTCCAGCCTTTCGAGTGCCCGGATCATCGTGTTGTAGCTGCCACCCTGCACGATGATGCCGATGTCGTCGGCATCTTCGGAGAAGAACTCGTTAAGCTGGCGCTCCTCGATGAAGCGCACCGCGGCGGGCCAGCGCTCCTTCACCTTTTCCTGCTCGTGCACGAAGCTCGCGGGCGGCAGCACGATGCGGCTAACGTCGCGCTGCGGGTTCTCCAGCGCCTCCTTGATCGAGAATTTCGGCCGGCGGTTGTCGCCCGCGATGAAGTGGCCGTGCACGTGGCAGGCGCGGATGCGCAACTGCAGCATCACGGGCGTATTGCTGGCCTCGGAAAGGTCGAAGCCCTGCTTCACCGCCTCGACGATGCTCGGCAGGTTCGGGCGCGGATCGAGCAGCCACATCTGCGATTTCATCGCGAAGGCATGGCTGCGTTCCTGCATGATCGACGAGCCCTCGCCGTAGTCCTCGCCGACGATGATCAGCGCGCCGCCCGTCACGCCGCCCGAGGCCAGGTTGGCCAGTGCGTCGGAGGCGACATTGGTGCCCACGGTGGCCTTGAAGGTGACGGCGCCGCGCAGCGGGTAGTTGACGGAAGCGGCCAGCGTGGCGGCGGCGGTGGCTTCGCTGGCGCTGTTCTCGAAGCGGATGCCCTGTTCGGCGAGGATGTCTTGCGCGTCGGCCAGCACGTCCATCAGGTGGGAGATGGGCGCGCCCTGGTAGCCGGCCACGTAGGAGACCCCGGATTCGAGCAGCGCCTTGGTGACTGCCAGAATGCCTTCACCCCGGAAGACTTCGCCACCGGAAAGCCGGAGCTTCTTGACTTCCTCTACGAACGATCGCTCAGCCATGGCGGCCCTTTCTTGTCAGGAATCGTGGGGTTCCTTTCGAAACCTCGGCCTCTATAATGTTTAGAACTGAATGTATTCACAATCATGAATAACCCTAGACATGCAAGCAGCGTGCCCGCCGAGGGTCAGGGGCCATTCACCGACGAAGCGCCTGCCGGGACGCTGCGTTTCGTCGACGACTACCTGCCGGCGCTGCTGGCGCAGGCGAGCCAGCTCATCTCGTCCGAGTTCCACCGCGTGGCGCGCCAGCATGGGTTTTCAGTGTCGGAATGGCGGGTGATGGCGTCGCTGGCGGGCGGCGCGCCGATCAGCATCGGGCAGTTGGCGCAGATCACCGTCACCAAGCAGCCGACGGTGACGCGGCTGCTGGACCGGATGGAGGCGCGCGAGCAGGTCGAGCGCCTGCCCCACGACAGTGATCGGCGTGTCACTCTGGTGCGCATCACGCGCAAGGGTGCGAAGGCCGTGGAGCACCTGATGGAACTGGCGCGCGAACACGAGCGCCGCGTGCTCGAACCCTTCGGGCTTCAGCGTGCGGAAGACCTCAAGAGCACGCTGCGCCACATCATCGAACTGCACGCGGCGGCGCCGGGCGAGGCGCCGGACGCGGACTAGGCCCTCAGCGCGACGGCACGAGCACCGCGCGGCCCCGGTGGCCCCGGCGGCTGATCCAGTCCATCGCCGTTGCCGCTTCGTCGAGCGCGAAGGGCTGCACGTCGAGCTTCAGGCGACCATCTGCAAGGCGGGCCAGCAATTCGGGCGCGGCCGCGCGGCCGACAGCTTCACGACGGAACATGTTGAGCGGCAGCAGTGCGACGTCGCGTTGCAGGAAGTGGGCGATGTCCAGCGCGAGCGAGTTGCCCGCCGTGTAGCCGATCAGGACGGCGCGGCCGCCAGGGCGCACGCGAGTCAGTGCGGCGGCGAGGATCGGACCGCCGACGGTATCGACCAGCAGGTCGACGGATACCGGCTCCAACGCGGCTGGCAGTTCATCCAGCAGGACAACGACCTTCGCGGCCGAGGGCATCGCGGCAGCTTGCTCCGCACTGCTCACGAGCACGGTCACTTCGGCACCGGCATCGAGCGCAAGCTGCACCACGAGCGATCCGACCGCCCCCGTTGCGCCCGTCACCAGGACACTTTCACCCGCGCGCAGGTGGGCGACTTCGCGCAGCGCCACCCACGCGGAAGTGCACGGCGAGAAGAAGGCCGCGCCGATCGTTGCCGGCACCGCATCCGGCAGCACGCCGAGCGCCTCGTCGGGCGCATCGATGAATTCGCACCACGTGCCGTCGAACAGCGTGCCGAGTCCGCTGCCGCGCAGCCACACGCGCTGGCCTTCCGCATGGATGGCGCTTGCGACGACGACGCCGGCCGCCTCGACGCCCGGCGTGTAGGGAAAAGGCGGATGTTTCAGGAAGCTGCCGCGCCACACGGTGCGATCGATGTGACCGACGGTGGCCGCCTCCATACGCACGATCGTGCGGCCGGGCCGCTGCTGGGGCTCGGCGACGTCTTCCAGCACGGGCGCCGCATTGAAGGCATGCACGCGCACGGCTTTCATGCCAGCGTCTCCAGGAAATCGAGCACTGCTTGCGCAAAGGGCCCGGGCATCTGGTCGGGCAAGGGGACCATGCCGCCTTGGATGTCGACGATGCGCGCGTTCGAGAGGTCCTCGTGCAGTTCGGCCGCATGGGGCGAGGCGAACGGATCGTCGGTGGCGCGGATGATGAGCGTGGGATGGACGACACGCTGGATGCGGTCCTCCATCCGGTAGGCCGCGACGGCGCGGTGCCCGTCCTCGAGTCCGCCACTCGCCTTCAGGGCATCGAGAACGAAGGCTTCGAGCAGCTCGGGGCGTTTCACCGGATAAAAGCCCTGCCGTCGCTGCCACAGGGCCGCGAGATGGCTGCCGTCTTCGCTGGCCTCGACCTCGTCGATCGGCGGTCGTCCGGCGCGCGCGACGCGGAAGGCCTCATGGGTGAAGGGCGTGGAAGACAGCACCAGCCCACGCACCCGATCGGGAAAAGCCGCAGCCAGCTCGACCGCGATGACGCCGCCCGTGTGATGACCCACCACGTCGGCACGCTCGATGCCCAGTGCGTCGAGCAATTCAAGCGCGACCTTGGCCCATTGTTCGATGCTGGCTGGCACATCGCCCGCGTCGGAATCGCCGAACCCGGCGGTGTCCATCGCGATCGCCCGGTAGTGCGCACCGATCAACGGCAGCACCTCGCGGTACTCGGCCCAGCTGCGTGGCGACTGGTGTAGCAGCAGGACGGCCGGCGCGTGCGCGTCGCCGCACTCGGCGTAGTGGACCTGCCCCACCGACAGATCGGCGAACGCGCGCCGGATCTTCATTCGCGCGTCTCGGCGGCGGGCGGCTGCCACAGCCCCGCATGCTTGAGCATGCCGAGGGTTCGCGAGAGCACGTCGCGTCGGTAGGCCCCGACGTCGCGCCCCTCGTACTCGTAGAAGCCGCTGCCGCTCTTGAGGCCCAACCGACCTTCCTCGACCATGCGGTCCACGATGGCGGGCGCGGTGTAGCGTGCGCGGTCGATCGACACCGCCATCTCGCGGCTCGCGTGATGGAGGATGTCGCAGCCGCCGAAATCGATGAACTCGACCACCCCGAGTGCCGCGAACCGCAGCCCGAGGCCATAGCGCGTGGCCTTGTCGATTTCTTCTGCGGTGGCGGCGCCCTCCTCGATCATGCGCGCCGCTTCATTCATTACCAGCGCCTGCAGCCTCGGCACGATGTATCCCGGCGATGCGCCGCAGACCACCGGCAGCTTGCCGATCGCTTCCATCAAGGCCTTGGTGCGCTCGAGCACAGCCGGATCGGTGCCGGGGTGGCAGCTGAGCTCGACCACCGGGATCACGTACGCCGGATTGAGCCAGTGCATGTTGAGAAAGCGCTCGGGCCGGTGCACCAACGCCGCCAGTTGCGTCACGAGGATGCTGCTGGTGGTGGAGGTGAGGATGGCGTCCTCGCGGCAATGCCGGTTGATGTGCTCGAAGGCATCGCGCTTGGCTTCGAGCGTCTCGGGGACACCCTCGAAGACCAGTTCGGCGGCTGCCAGCGCGGCAGGCGCGTTGGCAGCGTCGACGAAATCAACGCGCGCAGCGATGACGTGGACCTGTGCGGCATCGATCACCCCGAGTTGGGCGAGGCCCGCAAGGCTGGCTTCGATTTCTGCATGAGCTGCGCCACGCAGCTTCTGCCATGCCTCGTCGCTGCGCGGACGCAGGTCGACGAGCGAGATGCGGTGCCCCGCGTAGGCGAATGCGATCGCGATGCCGCGGCCCATCCGTCCCGCGCCTACCGCGACGAAGCGGGGAAGCTCATTCCCCATCGTGCAGCCTTTGCTTGAGCTGCGCCAGCGTCAGGCCGGCGAGGCCGAGCGTTTCGAGCGTGCGCGGGCCCTTGCGCAGATCGCGGCCAAGGAAGCCACCGACGATGGCCAGCAGGCCGTGTGCAATCGGCGCGTCGACACCGACGAAGCGCGCGGCCGACGCGAGAAAGGCGAGCCCGAGTTCCGTGTCCTCGGTGATGTACCGATGCGCATAGAGGTCGATGTTCTCGCGCCAGTCGCCGGATTTCACCAATTGCTTGTGTGCATCGCCGTACATCCACTGGTCGTTGTTGTAGTGGTCGGCCAGCGGATAGTGCGGCGCGCCCTGGCCCAGGGCCTCGCGCACGGCGATGCGCTCCTGATCGAGCCGGTCGGTCACGTCGCGCACCGCGCGCTGCGTGCCTTCGTTGTGGATGTCCCAGCGCTCGAAGTGCTGCAGCGGAGCGGCGTTCATCACCATCAGCGGCGGATGAATGACGGGGCCGGCGTTCATCAGCGCGCCCGACAACGCATCGCCGCAGCCATGCACGCTGGGGTAGGCCTTGCGGATGACTTCGATGGCCTCGCGCTCCTTGCGCGCCGGGTACACGCCGGTGGGCAGGCGGATGGCGCGGATGGTTACGTTCACCTCGCGCTCGCCGTGCTTGCGCGCGAGGTAGGGCAACGTTCCAGTCTCGGCCCAGGCCACGTCGGCGCGGTTGCCCGCTTCTTTGACGAGCCGCGCCATGACATAGCTGCCGAAGGTGCCGGGCGGCAGGAACACGACCTGGTCATCGACCAGGTGCGGGGCCATCGCTCGGGCGATGTCTTCCTGCGCGATTGCCGGCGTGGGAATGACGATCAACTCCGCACCCCGCATGGCGGCGCCGATGTCGGCAGTGGCCAGTGCGATCCGCACGTCGCGGGAACCGGCTGCGTCCTTCAACGTGATGGATCCGGCCTTGGCGACCGGCTCCAGCGCGCCCGCGTCGCGGCGCCAGAGACGCACTTCATGATCAGCTTCGGACAGGTCCGCAGCAGCCGCGTAGGCGCCGTGGCCGCCGCCGAGAATTGCGATTTTCATAGGTCGACAATGGAAAGAATGAAGTGGATGAACCGGCCGCCAGCAGGCCACCGGAGGACTTGAGCCGTCAATACATTACTTTTCAACTGTTCAGGTGTCAACTAAAAAGGACGCCTATTCGCGTTTCCCACTAGGAGCCGACACGGGCACTCATGGCCCATGCCAAACGAACAAAAGCCCGCATTTCCAGGGAAATGCGGGCTTTGTGAAATGGGATGCGGCTCAGGGCCGCTCAGGCTCAGCGGCTGGGCTTGAAACCGCGCTTCTGCGCGTCACGCGGAACGAAGACCTTGCCGCCGCCGGCATGCCCACGGGGAGCAAAGCCGTCGCCGCGGCCGGCACCACCGCCAGCGCCGCCGCGCGGGGCGCTGTCGCCCCAGCCCGGCTTGCGGCCGAAACCACCGTCGTCACGGCCGCCGCCGAAATTGGCGTTGCCCTGGTTCTGGAAACCACGCGGTGCACCAGCGGCGGGGCCGCGTGCATTGCGATCGTTGAAGCCGCTGGCGCCGGCGTAACCGCCGCCGCCACCGTATCCACCGCCGTTGCCGCCGCGATGACCACCGCCGCCGAACTTGCGATCGCGCGAATGGTTGTCACGGCCACGGCCACCGAAGTCGCCTTGCGGACGCGCTTGCGGCGCACGCTGTTGCGGCTCGAGGCCTGGAATCACTTCCGATTTGAACTGCTGGCGGCTGTACGACTCGATGTCGAAGATCCGGCGACGATCGCGCAACTCGGCGAAGGTCACGGCAATGCCGTCGCGCCCTGCCCGGCCGGTACGGCCGATGCGGTGGGTGTAGTCCTCGGCCTTCATCGGAAGGCCGAAATTGAACACGTGCGTGATGGTCGGCACGTCGATGCCGCGCGCGGCCACGTCGGTGGCGACGAGGATCTGCACCTGGCCCTGGCGCAGCGCCATCAACCGGCGGTTGCGCAGGCCCTGGCTCAGCGCGCCGTGCAGCGCGACGGCGCTGAAGCCGTCCTGTTGCAGGTCATTGGCGAGACCGTCGCACTCGACCTGCGTGCTCGCAAACACGATGGCCTGGTTGATGGTGGTGTCGCGCAGCCAGTGGTCGAGCAGCTTGCGCTTGTGCTGCATGTTGTCGGCCCAGAACAGCACCTGCTTGATGTTGGCGTGCTTTTCCTGCGGGCTGTCGATCGTCACGCGCTGCGGTTCGCGCATCACGCGGGTGGCCAGTTGCTGGATGCGCGACGCAAAGGTCGCGCTGAACATCATCGTCTGCTGGCGCTCGATGGTGAGTTGATTGACTTCGGCGAGGTCGTCCGAGAAGCCCAGGTCGAGCATGCGGTCGGCTTCGTCGACGACGAGGAACTTGACCTGGTCGAGCTTGATCTGCATCGAGCGCTGCAGGTCGAGCAGGCGGCCCGGCGTGGCGACGACGAGGTCGGCGTTTTGCAGCTTCGCGATCTGCAGTTGGTAGGGCATGCCGCCCACCACGTTGGCAATGCGCAGGCCACGGCAGTGCTTGACCAGATCGATGGCATCGTGCGCCACCTGTTGCGCGAGTTCGCGCGTGGGGCACAGGATCAGTGCGCCGGGCGTGGCGGCTTTGAAGTGGCGCGCGTTGGTCGGGTCCTTGCGCTTCGGCTTCTTGGGCGGCGCTTCGCCGCGGGCAGCAGCCTCGGCGGCCAGACGCTGGAATTCGGCCTTGGCTGCGGCCTCGGCTTCGGCCTGGCGTTGCAGCAGGGTGTGCAGCACGGGCAGCAGGAAGGCGGCGGTCTTGCCGCTGCCGGTCTGGCTCGACACCATCAGGTCGACGAAGCGCGTGGGGCCGTCGGCGTGGCCGCTGGCCGTCATGGCGCGCGGGATCACCTGCTCTTGCACGGTGGTGGGCTGGGTGAAGCCGAGGTCTTCGACCGCGGCGATCAACTCGGGCGCGAGGCCCAGCTTGATGAAGCCGTTCGGCAGCTTCGGTGCCTCGGCCGGCTCGACGGCATCGAGTGCCTCGAAAACGGGAGCGGCGTTGGAAGAGTCGGGGGAGGATTCGAGTTCGCGCGAAACGGCGGAAACGGCGAATTCATCGGATTGCACAGGCGCGAACTCGCCCTGCGCTTCAAAAGCGTCGGTCATTCAGTAATCTCATACGCGAGCACAGCCGTGGGCGGTGCTCCGTCGGGTGGTGAAAAACATCAACCATCCAACGACGTTCAGCAATGACTTTCGTCTTTGCCGCGGCCCGTTCATTCGGGCGCGATGTGCAAGATAGGGAGATGCAAGAAAACGCTGCAAAACAGCGAAGCCGTCGATTATCGCATGGCTCGGGGTTTTTACCTAATCCTGAATGCGCAGGAAGGTTTCACGGTAGTGCGCGAGTTCCTCGATCGATTCGTGCACGTCGGCGAGCGCCGTATGGGCCTGCTGCTTCTTGAAGGCGTTGTACGCGGCCGGCTTCCAGCGCTTGGCGAGTTCCTTGAGGGTGCTGACGTCCAGGTTGCGATAGTGGAAATAGGCTTCCAGCTTGGGCATGTACTTCACGAGGAAGCGGCGGTCCTGGCCGATGGTGTTGCCGCACATCGGCGAGCCGCTTTTCGGGATGTAGCGCGAGATGAATTGGATCAACTGCTGCTCGGCGGTGGCTTCGTCGAGCGTGGAGGCTTTCACCTTGTCGATCAGGCCGCTGCGTCCGTGGGTGCCCTTGTTCCAGGAGTCCATTCCGTCGAGGACTTCGTCGCTCTGGTGGATGACGAGCACGGGTCCGTCGATGCAGGGAGTCAGGTCGGGACCGGTCACGACAACGGCGATTTCGAGCAGGCGCTCCTTTTCGGGGTCGAGACCGCTCATTTCGCAGTCCAGCCAGACGAGGTTCTGGTCACTCTTCTTGAGCGTGGCTGCGGGCGCGGGCGCAGCCGGTTCGATGGATTCGGGCATCCGGCGATTGTCGTCGATGACCCTGAGCGCGGCCGGGCTTCCCGCACTGGAGCGCCCTTTCCACCGACAGGGCAACCGGCGAACGCCGAGGCTGCGGGCTAAACTCGACCGCCATGTCCGCCCCCTCATCCACCTCCCTCGCCTTCACCCTGGCCTTCGCCCTCGCGCTGATCGCCGGGCTGGTCGTGAAGTTCTGGCTCGCCACGCGGCAGGTGCGCCACGTGGCACGCCATCGCGATACGGTTCCCCCGGTTTTCCAGCAGGCCATCACGCTCGCCGCCCACCAGAAGGCCGCGGACTACACGATGGCCAAGACCCGCTTCGGAATCGTCGAAATGGCGTGGGGCGCTGCGGTGCTTCTGGGGTGGACCCTGCTGGGCGGTCTCGACCTGCTCAACAAGCTGCTGCTCGGCTGGCTGGGCGGCGGCATGCTGCAGCAACTCGCCCTGCTCGCCGCCTTCGCGCTGATCGGCGGCCTGCTGGAATTGCCCTTCACGCTGTGGCAGACCTTCAGGCTCGAGGAGCGCTTCGGGTTCAACAAGATGACGTGGCGGCTTTGGCTCGCCGACGCCGTCAAGGGCATTGTGCTGGGTGCGCTGATCGGCCTGCCGATCGCGGCGCTGATCCTCTGGCTCATGGGTGCCGCCGGCAGCCTGTGGTGGATCTGGGCGTGGGGTGCCTGGATGGCATTCAACCTGCTGTTGATGCTGGTCTACCCCACATTCATCGCTCCGATCTTCAACAAGTTCCAGCCGCTGGACGACGCAGCCCTCAAGGAGCGCGTGAATGCGCTGATGCAGCGCTGCGGCTTCGCGGCCAAGGGGCTGTTCGTGATGGACGGCAGCACGCGCAGTGCGCACGCCAATGCCTATTTCACGGGCTTCGGCGCGAGCAAGCGCGTGGTGTTCTACGACACCCTGCTGCGCCAGCTCAATGCTGGCGAAGTCGAGGCGGTGCTGGCGCACGAGCTGGGCCACTTCAAGCACCGGCACGTCATGAAGCGGATGGCGGCGATGTTCGCGCTGAGCCTCGCCGGCTTTGCCCTGCTGGGCTGGCTGTCGACGCATACATGGTTCTATGCGGGCCTGGGCGTGCAGCCGAACATGGCGGCGCCCAACGATGCGCTCGCCATCCTGCTTTTCATGCTCGCGGTGCCGGTCTTCGGCTTCTTCGTTGCGCCGCTGCCGGTGCTGATTTCACGCAAGCACGAGTTCGAGGCCGACGCCTACGCTGTCGCGCAAACCAGCGGCGCCCATCTGTCGGCAGCCTTGCTCAAGCTCTACCAGGACAACGCGTCGACGCTGACGCCCGATCCGGTGTTCGTCAAGTTCTACTACTCGCACCCACCCGCCACCGAGCGCCTCGCGCGCATGGCCGCGATCAGCCCCTGAAAGCCGATGATGAGCAGCATGTTCAAGACCAAGGATTGGAAGACGCACGCACGCCGCGCCATGAGCGCCACGGAAATCGTGGCGAGCCTTGCACGATTGGAAGGATGGAAGCTCACGGGCGACGGCGCCGGCGTCGCGATCGAGAAGACCTTCACCTTCGCGAACTATTTCGAGACCATCGCCTTCGTGAATGCCCTCGCGTGGGTGGCGCACCGGCAGGACCACCATCCCGACCTCTCGGTCCACTATGACCGCTGTGTCGTGCGCTTCAACACGCACGACGTGGGCGGCATCTCGTCGACCGACTTCGACTGCGCTGCGCAGGCCGATGCGCTGATTGCGGACTGACCCGATGGAACGCGCCCTTGGCTAAGCAGCGCGGCGGCACGGCCAGCGGCGTGGTGCTGCGCGACGGACTGGTCGTCGCAAGCCACGGCCGCCACTGCCTCGTCGAAACGCCGGAGGGCGAACGCCTGATCTGCCACCCACGCGGCAAGAAGAGCCACGCCGTCGTCGGCGACCGTATCCAGTGGCAGGCGAGCGAAGATGAGGGCACGATCGAAAAGGTGCTGCAGCGGAAGAACCTGTTCTATCGCCAGGACGAGATCCGCACCAAGTCGTTCGCGGCCAACCTTGATCAGGTGCTGATCCTGATCGCGGCAGAGCCGGAGTTCTCCGAGACACAGTTGACGCGCGCGTTGATCGCGGCGGCGGCGGAACGCATCACACCCATCATCGCGCTCAACAAAAGCGACCTCACCGCGCCTTTCCAAAGGGCCTGGAGCCGGCTGGCGCCCTACCGCCGCATGGGCTACCAGGTCTTACCGCTGGCGCTGACTGCCTCCGACCCATCGGATCGCGCGACCATGTCGACGATGCTGGCCAGCAAGACGACCCTCGTGCTTGGTCCCTCCGGCGCTGGCAAGAGCACGCTGATCAACCTGCTGGTGCCTGGCGCAACCGCACTGACGGGCGAGATCTCACAGGCGCTCAACTCGGGCAAGCACACCACCACCAGCACGACGTGGTACTGGGTGGACGCCGCACGAAGCACCGCGCTGATCGACTCGCCGGGTTTCCAGGAATTCGGCCTGCATCACATCGAAGCGATGCAACTGGCGCACCTGATGCCGGACATCGCGGAGCAAGCCACAGACTGCAAGTTCTATAACTGCACGCACCTTCACGAACCGGGATGTGGCGTGATTGCGCAGGCGGATTCGCCCGACCATCCGGGCGCGATCAGCGCTTCGCGCTACAGGATCTACGGCGAGTTGTTCGCCGAACTCAGCCAATCGAGATACTGAGTCGCTCCCTACAGGGGGCAGACGATGATCTCCGCAAGCGCTTCGACCAGCGCCGAACACTGGGCGCGCGTGCCGACCGTGATGCGCAGGTATTGAGCAATGCGCGTCTGCCTGAAATGACGCACGAGAACGGCCCGCGCCCGCAGCGACGCCGCGAGTTCGGCTGCATCGTATGCGGGGTGACGCACGAACAGGAAATTGGCCTGCGAAGGCAGCACCTCGAAGCCTAGATCCTCCAGTTGCAGCACCAGGCCATCGCGAGTGTCGACAACGTCATCGCGGGTCTTGGCGAACCACGCCTCGTCTTCGAGCGCGGCGATGGCTCCTGCGGAGGCGAGCCGGTCGATCGGGTAGGAATTGAAGCTGTTCTTGACACGCTGAAGGGCGTCGATCAAGTGCGCCTGCCCACACGCAAATCCAACGCGCAGGCCCGCCAGGGAGCGCGACTTGGACAAGGTCTGCACGACCAGCAGATTCGGGTATCGAGCAATGAGCGGCAACGCACTTTCACCGCCGAAATCGACGTAGGCCTCATCGACCAGAACCACACGATCCTCGCATGCCTTGAGCAGGGCTTCGATGCGGAAGAGCGGCAGCCCGATGCCGGTCGGCGCATTCGGGTTCGCGATGACGATGCCTGCGCAGCCTGCAGCCGCGCGCACGGCCAGGGCGCGGTCGTCGATGCGCAGAGCATCGTCGACCGGCTGCAGCTCGCACGCAATGTCGTAGAGCTGCGCGTAGACGCGATAGAAGCTGTACGTGACATCGGGGATCAGCAGCGGTTCGGCTTGTTGGAAGAAGGCGAAGAAGGCATGGGCCAGGACCTCGTCGGAGCCGTTGCCCACGAACACCTGCTTGATGTCCAACGCGTGGCGCGTGGCGATCGCTTCGCGCAACTGCGTGGATTCGGGATCCGGGTAGAGCTGCAATCCGTTCTCGGCCGCGCGGCAGATGGCATCGATCGCCCGCGGCGATGGTGGATACGGGTTTTCGTTGGTATTGAGCTTGACCAGGTTCGCGATACGGGGCTGCTCACCCGGCACATAGGGCTCGAGCGCCGCGATGCGCGGACTCCACAAGCTTGCAACGTTGGACAACGTCTAAACCCTGACAGGCCGCTCAGCCCAGCAATCGCGCCAGAGTGAGGAGAGCGAGCAACACCATCCACATCACGACCGACCGCCAGACCAGGCCCACAACGCTGCGCAGGTGCGCAGGTTCGGGCTCGCGTCCCGGCGTGCTGCCGCTATCGGAAGCGCGTCCATCCACGAACGATTCACCGGCCTGTGCGCGCGGCAACGGATCGGTGATCGGCATCACGCTCAGCGCGCCGCCTCCGAGCCTGACGTTCACCGCACCGGAAGTCGCCGCGAGGATCACGCCGTCGTTCTCGTTGGGAAAGCGCCGCGCATCATTGCGCCAGCAATCGATCGCCTCTTCGAAGCTGCCGACCACGGCGAAGCCCAATGCGGTGATGCGCGCGGGCAGCCAGTCGATCACGCCCCACGCACGGTCCGCCGCTTGCTGCACCCAGATGCTGGACGGCTGCGTCGACGCGCCGTTCTTGTGCGCCCAGTAGCGCGATACGAATTCGCTCATGCGGTAGAACACCGCGCCCGCAGGCCCGAGGCCGATGGCCGCAAGAATCGAAAACCATGCGAGCACGCCGAAGACGTGCCGATGCGCCGCGATCACCGAGTGCTCGATCACATGCCGCACGATCTCGCTGCGTGGCAGGTTGGCCGCGTCGACATGCTGCCAATGCGCGAGCAGCGAACGCGCGAGCGTTTCGTCGCCCTCGTCGAGCGCGTCTCGAATACCGGTGAAATGATGACTGAACTGGCGAAAGCCCAGCGTGACGTAGAGGATGGCGATGCTCCACAGCACCGCGAAAGGCAGTCCGAGCGTGAGGATCAGGAGCCAATGCACGGCCAGCGCCAGCAGGGTCGGCACGAACACCGCCAGCGACCAGGCCACCCAGCCATGGTTCGGCTTGCCGGCGTCGAAGTTGCGGCTGGTCCAACGCGTCCAGGCGAGCACGCCGCCGTACACCGGGTTGTGATACGCAAGCGGACGCACCTGCTCGATCAGCAACGCGCACAGGATGGCAAAGAAGCTCATCAAAGGATTCTAGAACCGCCGGATTGACTCATTTCGCGCTGCGTCTTGGGCAAAACCCGCGGCCGCCTAGTTGAACCCGCGGACCAAGGAGAGGGACCGGTCAAGCGCTCAGAAAGCGGTAGAGGTTGCGCAGCATGCCCGCCGTCGCTCCCCAGACGTAGCGTTCGTGGGGACCGTCCTGGTAGGGCATGGACAGCCATTCGCGCGACATCTGGTCGTCGTCGACCAATGAGTGGCGACGATGGTTCGCCGGGTTCATCAGGAAACCGAAAGGCACTTCGAAGGCTTCCGCGACCTCGTGGGGGTTGATCGAGAGTTCGAAATCCGGCCGCACGAGCGCCACGACCGGCGTCACGATGAACGAGGTGACGGTCGTGTACGTCGGCAGGCTGCCGAGCACTTCGATGTACTGCGCCGACAGGCCGACCTCTTCCCAGGCCTCCCGCAGTGCGGCGGCGGCGATATTGGCGTCTTCGGGGTCCACGCGTCCGCCGGGAAAGGCCACCTGGCCTGAATGCGTCGACAGGTTCGTGGTGCGCTCGGTCAGCAGGACGGTAGGCTCGTCCCGCATCACGATGGGGATGAGCACGGCAGCTTGCGCGGGCGGCCGGTCGAACATTCGCGGCTCGCGCCGCATCTCGGGTGTCCACGCGGGGGGCGTGGCGAACCGCGAACGCAGGGCGCGGGCGCTGAGGCGATCGTGGGGGACTGCCGGCAGATCAATGTCGATTCCGCTCACCGGCACTTCACGCGGATCGAAGGACTGCAACACCGGGGGGATGACGGCATTGATGGTTTCGATGGGAGAAGCGCGCATGGACGATGAGAGGATAGTCAAGAAAATACTTACTGAGTTAAACGATGCAAGGACCGCGCACGGATGACACGCAGCCCTAAAACTAAATCACGATCGCCTCACTGCGTGGAGGCACCAATGCAAAAAGCCGCCTCGAACGGCGGCTTTTTGCGCGACAAGCGGATGCTGCTTATTGAGCGGCCGACGCTGCCGACGACTTGCCCGGCAGCTTTTCCTTGATGCGAGCCGAACGGCCGCTGCGCTCGCGGAGGTAGTACAGCTTGGCGCGGCGCACATCGCCACGGCGCTTGACTTCGATGCTGGCGATCAGCGGGCTGTAGGTCTGGAACGTGCGTTCCACGCCTTCACCACTGGAGATCTTGCGCACCGTGAAGCCGCTGTTGAGGCCGCGATTGCGCTTGGCGATCACGACGCCTTCGTAAGCCTGCACGCGCTTGCGGTTGCCTTCGACGACTTTCACGCTGACGATCACCGTGTCACCGGGCATGAAATCGGGGATGGTCTTGCCGAGGCGGGCGATTTCTTCCTGCTCGAGGGTCTGGATGAGGTTCATGGTTTCCTGATGTTCGATCGTGTCCACGCTACACAAAAGGCGCCTTGCTCAACAATGGTCGAATGCCGGCGCGGCTGGGCAGAGGATCGGGGAACCGAAGATTATAGCTTTTTTTGAAGCGTCTTCTCGTCCGCCGCACTCAGCCGGCCTGCACTTCGGGCCGCGTCGATGAGGTCGGGGCGCCTGTCACGGGTGATGAGCAGTCGCTGGTCGCGGCGCCAGCGTTCGATCTGGACGTGGTGGCCCGACATCAAGGCAGGGGGGACGCCCTCGGCGCGCCATTGCTCGGGACGCGTGTAGTGGGGACAGTCGAGCAGGCCGTCGAGCGCCGGATTGAAGCTGTCCTGCACATGGCTGGCTTCATCGCCCAGTACACCGGGCTGCAGCCGGGCGACAGCATCCAGCAAGGCCATCGCGGCAATTTCGCCACCTGAAAGCACAAAGTCTCCGAGGCTGATCTGGTGCGTGACTCTCGCATCGATGAAGCGCTGGTCGATGCCTTCGTAGCGGCCACAAACCAGGACTGCCCCCTCGCCGGCCGACCAGCTTTCGACCGTCTGATGCCGCAGGGTTTCGCCGATCGGGGAGAACAGCACGACCGGCGCGGAAGCGCCGCGCGCGGCCAGTGCCGCGTCGAGGCACGCGGACAACGGCTCGGCCATCATGACCATGCCAGGACCACCGCCGAAGGGTCGATCGTCGACTCGCCGGTAGTTGCCCTCGGCGAAATCACGCGGATTCCACAGGACAACCTCGACCTGCTTCGATTCGTACGCGCGACGCGTCACGCCGCTCGCGAAGAACGGCGCAAACAGCTCGGGGAACAGTGTGAGAACGTCGAAGCGCATGGAGGCGCCGAGCGGGCCCGGGTCTAGTAGTCGGGCTGCCAGTCGACCGTGATCAGCCGACCTGCCAGATCGACCTTGTCGACGAAGGCCGAGACGAAAGGAACCATGCGCTCGACCGGCTTGCTG
This sequence comes from Variovorax sp. J22R115, assembly GCF_030317005.1. NCBI lineage: Bacteria > Pseudomonadati > Pseudomonadota > Betaproteobacteria > Burkholderiales > Comamonadaceae > Variovorax > Variovorax sp. J22R115. The sequence goes on from NZ_JASZYM010000014.1 coordinate 82,241, forward strand.
CTTTCTTCGGCGTCAAGCACCAGCGTCGTCTGCGGGCCGGAGGCAAGCAATTCGCGTACGGTGCCGAGCGCAACGCCTTCGCGGTTCACGACCGCGAGGCCAATCAGGTCGACCCAGTAGTACTCGTCATCACCGGCCGTCGGAAAGCTCGACCGAGGCACGAAGACCCGCGCACCGCGAAGTGCCTCGGCCGCATTGCGGTCCGGCACGTCCTCAGACGAGGCGACGATGCAGTCGGAATGTTCCTTGGCCTCGCGGATGGCGAGCTTGAACGCGCGGCCCGTTGCTGCACCCGGAGGCTGCAAGAACCAGCGCTTGGAAGAAAAAAGCGCCTCAGGCTGGGCGCTGTGGGGCAAGACCTTGAACCAGCCCTTGATGCCCCAGGCGTCGGCGATGCGCGCCACTTCGATCGCATCCGCCGGCAATTCGGCGGTTTCGAGGGTGGGCAGCATCGCCGGGCCGGCGGCTTAGGCAGCCGCCTTGGGGGCGGCGGCCGCGGCCTGCTTGATCAGGCGGGTCACCGTCGGGGAAGCTTGCGCGCCAACGCTCTTCCAGTAGGTCAGGCGATCCTGCGCAATGCGGATGCTTTCTTCATTTTCCTTGGCGGTCGGGTTGTAGAAACCCAGGCGCTCGATGAAACGGCCATCGCGGCGAACGCGCTTGTCCGACACGACGATGTTGAAAAACGGACGGCCTTTGGAACCGCCGCGGGAGAGTCGAATGACGACCATGATTTATCCTTCGGGTGGTGCAGCAAACCCGAATAGGTTCGCCCACAGTGTTCTTCCAGCGTCGAGACACGCGACATGGCCACCCGGCCAGCGACACGCTGAAAAGCCCACGATTATAGCCCGCACTCCATTTTTCTCATCCTTGGCCTCGCCAAGCGCTCCCGAATGACCCTCATCCGACCCAGCCGCGACGAAGACGTCGTAGCCATCACCGCCATCTACGCCCACCATGTGCTGCACGGCACGGGCACCTTCGAAACCGAACCGCCGACCGCCGGCGACATGGCCACCCGCCGGGCCGACGTCCTCTCAAAGAAGCTCCCCTACCTCGTCGCAGAGCGTGAGGGCGAACTTCTCGGCTTCGCCTACTGCAACTGGTTCAAGCCGCGTCCCGCCTATCGCTTCTCGGCGGAAGACTCGATCTACCTCGCCGAGAACGCGCGCGGACAGGGCCTCGGTGCCAAGCTGCTGGCCGCACTTGCCCAGGCCGCCGAGACCGTCGGCGTGCGCAAGCTGATCGCGGTGATCGGCGATTCCGCCAACGCGGGTTCCATCGGCGTGCACCGCGCCCAAGGCTTCAGCCACGTGGGCGTACTCAAGGACTGCGGATGGAAGTTCGGCGAGTGGCGCGACGTCGTGCTGATGGCAAAGGTACTGGGCGAAGGCAGTTCGACCAAGCCCGAATGAAGAACAAGACCGTGGCCGCATGGCTGGCCTTCCTGGGCGGCCCGTTGGGTCTGCACTGCTTCTATCTTCGCGGCCTTTCCAACACCCTCGGCTGGTTGCTCCCGATCCCGACCGCCCTTGGCCTGTACGGCATCGAGCGCGTGCGGCTCCACGGCCTTGACGATGGATTGAGTTGGGCGCTAATCCCGCTGCTCGGCTTCACCATCTCCGGCTGCGCGCTCACCGCCATCGTCTACGGATTGATGTCACCGGAAAAGTGGAACGCCCGCTACAACGCGGGACTTGCCGACGCCGAGGCCACCACGGCCGGCAACACGACCTGGCTGACCATCGGTGCGGTCGTCCTGGCGCTGTTCTTCGGCAGCACCATCCTCATGGCCAGCCTGGCATTCAGCTTCCAGCGCTACTTCGAACACGAAATCGAAGCAGGTCGGAAGATTTCCCAGTAAAGCCGAGCTAGAAAACCTGAATGCCGATCCAGTAGGCGATCGCGGCAACGAAGGCCGACGCGGGGATCGTGAAGATCCAGGCCCACACGATGTTGCCGGCGACGCCCCAGCGCACCGCACTCGCGCGCTGTGCCGAGCCCACCCCGACGATGGCGCCCGTGATCGTGTGCGTCGTCGACACCGGGATGCCGAGCGCCGTCGCGAGGAACAGCGTCAACGCCCCACCGGTTTCTGCGCAGAAGCCGCCGACGGGCTTGAGCTTCGTGATCTTCTGCCCCATCGTCTTGACGATGCGCCAGCCCCCGAACATGGTGCCGAGCGCGATGGCGGTATAGCAGCTCACGATCGTCCACATCGGCGGCGCATCCGCATCGGCGGCAGCGTAGCCGGTGGCGATCAGCAACATCCAGATGATGCCGATGGTCTTCTGCGCGTCATTGCCGCCGTGACCCAAGCTATAGGCGCCGGCCGAGACCAGTTGCAGCCTCCGGAACCATCGATCCACTCGCGACGGTGTGGAACGCCTGAACGTCCAGGCGACCACGACCATCATCAGCGAACCCAGCAGGAAGCCGAGCAACGGCGACACGAAGATGAATGCCACCGTCTTCCAGATGCCCGAGGCAATCAGCGAGCCTGAGCCCGCCTTGGCGATCACTGCACCCACGATGCCGCCGATCAGCGCGTGCGACGAACTGCTCGGAATACCGTAGTACCAGGTCACGAGGTTCCAACTGATGGCACCCACCAGCGCGCCGAAGACGACGTGCACGTCCACGATGCCGGGCTGCACGATCCCCTTGCCGATCGTCGCCGCCACGCTCAGGTGGAACACGAAGATCGCGATCAGGTTGAAGAATGCCGCAAAGACGACCGCCTGGCCGGGCTTGAGAACACCGGTCGACACGACGGTGGCGATCGAATTCGCCGCGTCGTGAAATCCATTCATGAAGTCGAAGGCGATGGCCAACGCGACCAGCACCACCACCACCCAAAGGGCGACCTGAACCGTTTCCATTCGCAGCCCGCGGTCAGGAGTTCTCGAGGACGATGCCCTCGATCACATTGGCGACGTCTTCGCACTTGTCGGTGATCGTTTCGAGCAGCTCGTAGATGGCCTTGAGCTTGATGACCTCGCGCACGTCCGGCTCTTCGCGGAACAGCTTACTCATCGCGCTGCGCATCACGCGGTCGGCGTCGGATTCGAGCCGGTCGATCTCTTCGCAGGTCTTGAGCGTGGCCTCGGCCGTCGCCGGATCGGTGATCTTGCCGAGGAACTTGACCGCGTCCTTCACCCGTTCGCAGCACTTCACGCTGAGCATGGTGAGGCGCGTGATTTCCTCGGTCATGTGGCGCACGTCGTAGAGCGCCATGGTTTCCGCCGAATCCTGGATCAGGTCGGCCACGTCGTCCATCGTGTTGATCAGCTTGTGGATCTGCTCGCGGTCGATCGGCGTGATGAAGGTCTTGTGGATCAGGCGGTTGACGTCATGCGTCACGCGATCGGCCGCGCGCTCGGCGTTGTCGACATCGCGGTTGTACTGCTCGCGCAGGTGCAGATCGTTGTAGTTGGCCACCAGATGCTCGAAGGCGCGCGCGGCTTCGACAATACGGTCGGCGTGCTGATTGAACATCTCGAAAAAATTCCCCTCGCGGGGCAGCAGCTTGCCGAACATGGCGCTCTCCTGGGTTCGCGGTGGTCACAGCGCAGATGTGTGACACCTTCGTGAAAAACCGCGCAAGTGTAATGGGCGGGCCTGAACGAGGCTCTCAGAGCCGCTCGATCCGTTGGTCGGCCACGCGAGCGATCTTCGCACTCGAGACCTGGTCCGGCGCGATTTCAGCGAGCGGCATGAGCACGAATGCGCGTTCGTTCATGCGCGGATGCGGGAGCGTGAGAGTGTCGGTTTCCAGCACGGCATCGCCATGGCCCAGCAGATCGAGATCGAGGGTACGCGGCGCATTCCGATAGGGGCGCTCGCGACCCGCGACGGCCTCCAGGCGATGGAGTTCAGCCAGAAGCGCGTGCGGATCGAGTTCTGTCTGCAGTTCCACGACGGCGTTGATGAAATCCGGACCCGTCGCATCGACGGGCGCAGTCCTGTAAAGCGATGAGCGCGCAGTCACGCGCGTCTTCGGCAAGCTTGCCAGGTCGGCGATGGCACGCTCCACGGTCTCGCGCGCATCGCCGAGGTTGGCGCCGATCGCGACGAAGGCCTGCGTCGTCATTCAGCGGCGACGCTGCCGGCCTCGCCCCCGCCGGTGCGCGGCTTGCGCCGGCGGCGGCGCTTGCGCGGTGCCGCGGCGACTTCTCCGTCCGGCGGCAGGGCGGCCTCGGCCTCGGCCTCGGGCTTGGGAGCGGCCGCCCGATGCCCGGGCGATGAATCCGCCGATGCGCGCGCCGGCACGCGTTGGCGTGTCTTCTTGTGCTGTTCGTCGCGCACCTGGTCCATCAGGTCCTGCCGGCGAACGTCGTCAGCCGTGCTGAATTCCTGCCACCACTCGGCGATCGCTTCGCCGATTTCACCGACGTCGGCGCGCAGCCGCATGAAGTCGAAGGCCGCGCGGAAGCGAGCCTGATCGACCAGGCTGTAGGGCGTGGCGCCGCTGCGCTTGTCGAATCGCGGCTGCATCATCCAGATCTCGCGCATGTCGGCCGCCAGCTTGCCGCGGCCAGAGACGTCGCCGATGCGAGCGTTGAACACGTCATCGATCGCATCCTGCAGCGCCGGAAACGGGGCCTGGGGGCGCTGGCCGTGCCGCGCTTCCATACGCTGCGCCCAGCCGTCGCGAACGTCGGCCCACAGCACGCAGGCCAGCAGGAAGCTGGGTGCCACGGGCTTGCCTTCGCCGACGCGACGGTCGGTGTCCACCAGGGCGGCGTTGACGAAGGGCTGCTCGGCGCGCTCCACCACGACATCGAGCAACGGATAGATGCCGGTCGAGAGGCCCAGCTTGCGCAGCTGCGCCACAGTGGCGACGGCGTGGCCGGTCTGCAGCAGCTTGAGCATCTCGTCGAACAGACGGCTTTGCGGCACGTCGGCCAGGAGCCGGCTCGATTCGATCAGCGGCGCAGCCGTCTTGGGTTCGAGCTTGAACCCGAGTGCCGCCAGCTTGGCCGAGAAGCGGATCGCGCGGATGATACGCACCGGATCCTCGCGATAGCGCGTGATCGGATCGCCGATCATGCGCAGTGTGAGCTTCTTCGCGTCCTTGATGCCGTTGTGATAGTCGACCACGATCTGGCTCGCCGGGTCGTAGTACATCGCGTTGACGGTGAAGTCGCGCCGCGCCGCGTCTTCTTCCTGCGGACCCCAGACGTTGTCGCGCAGCACGCGGCCGCTCGCATCGACGGCGTGCTTCATGCCGGCGAGTTCGCCCTTGCTGGTGCGTTCGTTGCCGGCCACCTGCTCGGCGCCCGCGCTGTCCATGTAAGCGCGGAAGGTCGAGACCTCGATCACTTCATGGTCGCGCCCACGCCCGTACACCACATGGACGATGCGAAAGCGCCGACCGATGATGAAGGCACGGCGGAACAGGCTCTTCACCTGTTCGGGCGTGGCGTTGGTCGCGACGTCGAAATCCTTCGGCCGCAGGCCCAGCAGCAGGTCGCGCACCGCGCCGCCGACCACATAGGCCTCGAAACCGGCCCCCTGCAAGGTCGTGACCACGTTCTTCGCGCGCTCATCGACCAGTGCCGGATCGATGCCGTGCACCGACGCGGCGACCTCCTGGCGTTTGCCGAAGCGGGCCTTGCCGAGCGAAGCATCACCGGATTTGCCGAGGAGTTTGTCGATGAATTTCTTGATCATTGGGAGGAAGGGTTCGGCGCGCAGGGCACCTTATTCATTTTCGAGCATCGACCGGATCAGCGGGATGGTGATCGCGCGCTGCGTCTGCAAGGCGTAGCCGTCGAGCTGCGTGAGCAGTTCCATCAGGCTTCCGAGGTCGCGGCTGAATCGATGCAGCATGTAGTCGAGCACATCGTCCGACAGCATCAGGCCGCGGGTGTCCGCGGCTTGACGCAGGACCGCGCGTCGCTCGGTCTCGCTCAGCACCTGCAAGTGGAACACATGTCCCCAGCCGAGGCGCGTGCGCAGATCCTCGCGCAACTTCAGATCGGCCGGAGGCACGGCACCGGCTGCGACGACGCCGCGCTGAAGGCTCTGGGCGTTGACGAACCAGTTGAAGGCCGCGTGCTGCTGGACCGCGGTGAAGAGATGCACGTCGTCGAGCAGCACGGCACCCCATCGCTCGTCGAACTCAGGCGGATTCGACAACGCCGGGCTCAGCCAGCCGATGCTGGCGCCCTGCTCGCGCAATGCGCCGCCGACGGCTTCGAGCAGATGGGACTTGCCGCAGCCGCCCTCCCCCCAGAGATAGGTCGGCACCGGCGAATGGAGCGTGGGCGCGCGCGCATCGCCCACCCACAGTGTCAGGTGCCGCAGCGCCGGCTCGTTCGGCCCGGCGAAGAAGCCCGCGAGCGTCGGACCGGTCGCGAGGCCAATGTCGAGCGCAAGTTGCTTCATGCCATGACCGCTGCGAGCGGCTGAGGGGGCGCGGATGACGCGAAAGAAGGGTTCATGGGGCAGGACTGACAAGCCTGAGGGAGGGCAGCCGATGAGCGCCCTTAAAATCGTGGCGAATTCTATCGGCCCGACCGCATCGGTTGCCGGCGTCATTGTCCTCCTCCTTCCGCCCTTCCCCTCCTCCAGCCCGGCCCGCCATGAACTCCAACTCCACCACTCCGCTCAGCTACAAGGATGCGGGCGTCGACATCGACGCCGGCGACGCGCTGGTCGACCGGATCAAGCCCCTCGCCAAGAAGACGATGCGCGAGGGCGTGCTGGCCGGCATCGGCGGCTTCGGCGCCCTGTTCGAAGTGCCCAAGCGCTACAAGGAACCAGTCCTGGTGAGCGGCACCGACGGCGTGGGCACCAAGCTCAAGCTCGCATTCGAATGGAACATGCATGACACCGTGGGCATCGACCTGGTGGCCATGAGCGTGAACGACGTGCTGGTGCAGGGCGCCGAACCGCTCTTCTTCCTTGACTACTTCGCCTGCGGCAAGCTCGACGTGGACACGGCCGCGGCCGTGGTCGGCGGCATCGCCCGGGGCTGCGAGCTCAGCGGCTGCGCACTGATCGGCGGCGAGACGGCCGAAATGCCAGGCATGTACCCAGCGGGCGAGTACGACCTGGCGGGCTTCGCCGTGGGCGCGGTCGAGAAATCGTTGATCCTGACCGGGCAGAACGTCAAGCCCGGCGACGTGGTGCTGGGCCTTGCCTCGGCCGGCGTGCACTCCAATGGATTCAGCCTGGTGCGCAAGGTGATCGAGCGCGCAGGCGACGCCCTGCCCCCCACGCTGGACGGCAAGCCCTTCCGCGAAGCCGTGATGGCGCCGACGCGCCTCTACGTGAAGCCGGTGCTCGCCGCGCTCGCCAAGCACCCTATCAAGGCCCTGGCCCACATCACCGGCGGCGGCCTGCTCGAGAACATCCCGCGCGTGCTGCCCGAGGGAACGGCAGCCCACCTGCGCAAAGGCAGCTGGCCGCAGACCGAACTCTTCGCCTGGCTGCAGAAGGTTGCCGGCATCGACGACATCGAGATGAACCGTACCTTCAACAATGGCATCGGCATGGTGGTGGTCATCGACGCGGCCGAAGCCGCCGCCTGCGCAGCCACGCTGCGCGCGGCCGGCGAGACAGTGCACGAGATCGGCGTCATCGCCGAGCGCGGGTCCGGCGCACCAGTCGTCGTCGCCTGAACAGCTTGCGCCGAGTGAGCGAGCTGACCCGCACCCCGTCGCGTTCCCTGGTCACGGCGAGCTATCTGCTCATTGCCGGGACTCTGCTCTTGATCATGTGGCAGGGCTTGCTGCCGGGACTGCTGTGCGTGTGCATCGGATTTCTCGGCACACGCTGGATCGCCCGGGTGCTGCATTCGGGCCTCCGCCGATCGCGAAAGATCAGCGCGAACGATCCGGCGTGGGCCATGACTCCACCGTTCCCGCGCATCACCGCGGCGACATTCGTGATGCTGGCGCCGATCGGGCTCCTCATCCTCGGCTTTTCGGAGGCGCGCGAATTCGTGCTCAACGCTCCGGAGCAGTACCAGGAACTGCTCGACTTCGTCGCGCGGACAGTGCTCGAACTGCGCCTCAAGCTGCCCCCGGACATCGCCGCCTACCTGCCGGAAGGCTCGGCGGAGGTGCAGCGGACCATCGCCGGCTTCTTGCGCGCGCAGGCCGGCTCGCTCGCACTGACAGGCCGGGCGTGGCTGGGCGGGCTGCTGTTCGCCTATGTGGGCCTGATCATCGGCGCGCTGGCCGCCATCGCCACGCAAGTCCCATCGCGCCGTCCGCTGGCCCAGCAGATCAAGGAACGCATCGTGCTGTTCGGCGAGGCCTTCGGCCAGATCGTGGCGGCTCAGTTCTGGATCGCCGCCTTCAACACCTTCCTGACGGCCATCTTCCTGCTGTTTCTGCTGCCCGCGTGGGAGATGGAACTTCCCTATACGCCGGCGCTGATCACCCTGACCTTCGTCGCCGGGTTGGTGCCGATCGTCGGCAACCTCGTGTGCAACGCGGTCATCACGCTGGTGGGGCTGTCGGTGTCGCCGATCGTCGCGCTGGCCTGCCTGGTGTTCCTGATCCTGATCCACAAGGCCGAATACCTGATCAATGCCAAGGTGGTCGGCAGCCGCACGCAGATGGCGGTGTGGGAGCTTCTGGCGGTGATGTTCGTGGCCGAAGCCGTGTTCGGCCCGGCCGGGCTGGTCGCGGCACCGCTGTTCTATGCCTACCTCAAGAAAGAATTGAAGGCAGCTGAGCTGGTTTAGGCGGAGGTCATGTCCTGAATTGATCGATTCCGGTCCGCGCCGGCTCGGACGAATCGACCTCCATGCGTGAAAATTCGGGGTATCAATCCCCCTTTCACCAGGAGTTGCGCGCCATGAAGAGCTGTCTGATAGTGATCGATGTTCAGGAGTCGTTCCGCCACCGCCCCTATTTCGACGAACGAAGCCTGCCCGCGTACCTCGGCGCCCAGAACGCGCTGATTTCGGGCTTCGCCGCCGCGGGCGCGCCCATCGTCCGGATCTTCCACACCGACGGACCGGCCGTGGCGAGCAATTCCTTCGCTGTCGAATCGGGGCATGTGCGGCCGCTCGAAGGACTGGCCGGCTTCGACGCCGCAGCCACCTTCACCAAGCGCCGTCATAGCGCCCTCGTGGGCACCGGACTGGACGTCTGGCTGACCCAAAACCGCGTCGACCGCCTCGTCATCAGCGGCATCCGCACCGAGCAATGCTGCGAAACGACCGCGCGCCACGCCTCCGACCTCGGCTGGCAAGTCGACTATGTTCCCGATGCCACACTGACCTTCGACATGGTCCAGCCCGACGGCAAGCCGCTGACCGCGGCCGACATCAAGGCCCGGACGGCCACGGTACTCGATGGCCGATTCGCGAAGATCTGCGGCGTGGACGAAGCGCTCACGCGCCTCGCCGAAAGGACGAAGGAAGCGGTGTGAACCCCACGCTGCGTGTTGCGATCCTCGCGTTCGACGATGTCGAGGCGCTGGATCTCGCCGGGCCTTACGAGGTCTTCACCACGGCCAGCCGCATGGCCCGGCGAGCCGCACCGGACGCACCCTCGCTCTTCGAGGTGACTTGCCTAGCGCGCAGCCTGGCGCCAGTGCGCATGCGGGCCGGGCTTTCCGTTCTGCCGAAGCATTCGTTTGCCGACGCGCCTCCCGCGGACGTCCTGATCGTGCCCGGCGGCGTGGTCGACGCCGCGATGCAATGCGCGGCCACGCTGGAGTGGATCGCAAGCGCGAGCCGCGATGCCCGCGTCACCGCATCGGTCTGCACTGGCGCCTTCCTCCTGGCGGCCAGCGGCGTGCTGCGCGACCAGCCTGTCACGACGCATTGGGAAGACATCGCGGACTTGCGAACGCGCTTCCCTTCGCTCGATGTGCGCGAAGGCGTACGCTGGATCGACCAGGGCAGCGTCGTCACATCCGCCGGCATCACCGCGGGTATCGACATGAGCCTGCACCTCGTGGCCCGACTGGCGGACGAAGCGCTGGCCCTGCGTACGGCGCGACAGATGGATTTCACATGGACGAGACCCGACTAGCTGGCAGCGCTCCCATCCGAGTCGTCTTTGCGCTGTTGCCCCACAGCCTGATCCTCGATTGGGCCGGCCCAGCGGAAGCGCTGCGCATCGCCAACCAGTTGCTGGTCGCAAGCGGGAGGCCGGCGCGCTTCGAACTCGTCTTCGCAAGCTCCCGGTCGACATCAACGAGTTCCGTCGGCGTCACGCTCGCGGAACTCCAGCCGCTGCCGTCCCAATGGAAGGGTCCGGCGTGGATCGTGCTGGTCGGCCTGCCGGGCGACACGGTGGCCATCGACAACGAGCACGCGCAGACCCTGCTGCACTGGTTGCGCCGTCTGCGCCTCGAAAGCGGACGGCTGGAACTGATCACGGTCTGTGCCGGCACCCTTCTCGCAGCCCATGCGGGCCTGCTGAGCGGACGCCGCGCGACGACGCACCACCACCACCTCGACGAACTGCAACGCGTCGACCCACGCTGCGAGGTGGTCGCCAACCGAGTCTTCGTTCTGGATCCACCGCTCTACAGCAGCGCCGGTGTCACGACGGGCATCGACCTCATGCTTCACCGCATCGCCGAAACCTGCGGCGAATCGCTCGCCGCGCGCGTAGCCCAGACCATGGTCGTCGCCATGCGACGCGGCCCCCACGACCCGGAACTGTCGCCCTTCCTGGCCTACCGCAACCACCTGCATGCCGCCCTGCACCATGTGCAGGACGCCGTGAGCGAACAACCGCAAGCCGACTGGAACGTACCCCGCATGGCCGACGTCGCCCACACATCGCCGCGACACCTGACACGCCTCTTCGTCGAACACGCCGGCGTAGCGCCACTTGCCTACCTGCGTCGCTTGCGCCTCGCGACCGCACAACTCGCACTGCAATCCGGCGCCAACGTCACCCGCGCGGCAGACATCTCGGGCTTCGGCTCCGACACTCAACTGCGCCGAGCCTGGCGCCAGTTCGGCCTCCCCGGCTCCCCGTCAACCCACGAAAGCGCACCGATGAGAGCGTGAAACACCGCGGATCCGGCTCCGCCGGTCCGCAGGTGTTGCCCCCGGCAGGGGGTGGGCGGCCACACGAAGTGGGCAAGCCTGGGGGCGAGTTAGAGATACCCGCAAAAGCGAAGTACGTGCCCATCTGGCTCGCGGATCGCGAACTCGCGCAAGCCCCATGGCTGGGAGGTCGGCGGCTCGATCACCACCACGCCGCGCTTGACGTAGGCCGCGTGCAGTCCATCGACGTCGCGTCCGACATGAATCACGATTTCGCCGCGCCAGGGACTGGCCTCGCGCCGGCCACACTGCCAGAGGCGCAGGTACACGGGATCCCCGTAGCTGCGATCACCCTTCTTCACCCGCGCGTAGCTTGGTGGTTCGCCGGCGATGAAGTCGAGTTCGAAGCCGAGCACATCGCGGAAGTAGCGCGCCGCGCGTGTGACATCGGCCACCGGCAGCACTGGTTGGACGCCATGGAATTCATGCAGCGTCCCGAGGTCCACCGCCGAAGCCTTGGCCGGCTCCATCAGCTTTCCGCCCGGCGGAGCGCCGCCACGCGTTCGGCGATGGCATCGATGTCGAGCGCGTCTTCAGCGTGCGCCAGATAGGTTTCGAGGTCGCGCACCGCAAGTGCGCAGTTGCCCTGCTCCGCATGGGCCAGTCCGCGGTCGCGATGCTCGCCCCACGCCTCGGGCAGCAGGGCGATCAAGCGATCCTGAACGGCAATCGCCCGCTGCCAGTCTTCCTGCGCGTGATGGATTTCCTTCAGGTTGCGCAACATGCGCCCGATGATCTCGCGCGGCGTCGCGGGTTGGAGATAGAGGCCGAGCGGTACGTCGAAATCACCGACCAGGCCGTTGCTGCGCTTGTAGGGCTCCAGGCGTTCGCTGAGTTCTTCGCGCGAGAGCGACTTGCCGGTGAACGGGTCGATCACCACCTGCCCCTTCGGCAGCGTGACCTTGAGCATGAAATGCCCCGGAAAACCCACGCCGCGCGCTTGCAGGCCAAGGCCCTGAGCAAGTTCCATCCACAGCACGGCGAGCGAGATCGGAATGCCCCGCCGCGTGCGCAGCACCGCGTTGAGGTAGCTGTTGTCGGGATCGTAGTAATCGTTGACGTTGCCGCCGAAGCTCAGGTCATGAAAAAAGAACTGATTGAGAATCCGCAAACGCTGCAGGTGCGCCGCGTCTGCCGGCAGGCGCCGCTTGAGCCTGGCAAGCAACTGGTCGACATCACCCAGCACCTGCTGCACGTCGAGTTCGGGATATTCGTCCTGCGCAAGGCTGGCCGCCGCTTCGAGCAACGGAAACTGCTCGTCGCTCTTCACGAGTGAACTGAAGTACTCGAGAGCAGTGGGCGTCGAGAAGCTGAACGTCATGTGGCTTTGTAGAGGAGCAATCGGGGAGCGTCAAGGCGGTAACGCCGAAGGGCTTCAGCGCCGCACAAAACTGCGCAGCTTGACGCCAGCGACGGCGAGCACGGTGAAATAGATGGCCGCGGCACCCGCGATCAGCGCGGCCAGCAGGCCGATGCGCTGCAGGCGCACGGCGCGTAGGCCGATCCAGTCGAAATGCTGCGCGCCCCAAACCAGCAAGGCGGCGAGCACCAGCGTGGCGACCAGCACCTGAAGAATGAACTTCCCCCACCCCGGCAAAGGTTTGTAGCTGCCGCGACGGATCAGGCCGACCAGCAGCCAGGTCGAATTGACCAGGGCGCCGATGCCGATGGTGAGCGTCAGGGCTGCATGCTGCAACACCGGCACCAGGAAGAAGTTGAGGATCTGCGTGAGGACCAGCACGCCGACCGCGATCAGCATCGGCGTGCGCATATCGTGTTTCGCGTAGTAGCCGGGCGCGAGCACCTTGATCGCGACGGTGCCGACGAGGCCCACGCCGTAGCCCATCAGCGCCGCGGTCGTGCGCTGCACGTCCAGGGCGCTGAACGCACCGTTGTGGAACAGCACGGCGACCAACGGTTTCGAGAAAACGAGCAGGGCCACTGCGCATGGCGCGGAAAGCAGCACCACGAGGCGCAGCCCCCAGTCGAGCAGGGATGAATAGCGGGCATCGTCCTTCGCGGCCCGCGCGCCCGCCAGCTGCGGCATGAGCACCACGCCCAGCGCCACGCCGAGCAGCGCCGTCGGGAACTCCATCAGGCGATCGGCGTACGTGACCCAGGTTACGCTGCCGGGCGCCAGGTGCGATGCGATCTGTGTGTTGATCAGCAGCGAAATCTGCGCCGCGCTGACACCGATCAGCGCTGGCAGCATGAGTTTCACGATCTTGCGCGTCGTCGGGTCGGCCCAGGCCGTGCGGATCGCACGCAGGCTCACACCGATGCGCGGCAGCATTCCCAGCCCGTGCAGAGCCGGCAACTGCAGGGCCAGTTGCAGCACCCCGCCCACGATCACGCCCACGCACTGCGCGTAGATCGGCTCGATGCCGTGCCGCCTGAACCAGGGCGCGCCGACGAGGATCGAGAGGATCAGCGACACATTCAGCAGCACCGGCGATGCGGCGGGCACCGCGAACTTGCGCCAGGTGTTGAGGATGCCGCCGGCCAGCGCCACCAGCGACATGAACCCAATGTACGGGAACATCCAGCGCGTCATGACCACGGCAGCGTCGAACCCCTGGGTCGTCTGCTTCAGGCCGCTGGCCATCGCCCAGACCATCAGCGGCGCGCCAACCACACCCGCAACGCAAAGAACGACCAGCGTCCACGTCAGCAGGGTGGCAACATGGTCGACCAGTTGGCGGGCCCCCTCATCGCCGCTTTCCGTGCGGGTGGCGGCCAGCACCGGCACGAAAGCCTGGCTAAACGCACCTTCGCCGAAAACCCGCCGGAACAGGTTGGGGATGCGAAAGGCGACATTGAAGGCATCGGTCAGCGCGCTGACCCCGAATACCGAGGCCATGAGCAGATCGCGAATCAGCCCGGTCACCCGGGAGGCGAGCGTCAGCAGCGAGACGGTGGAGGCGGATTTGAGCAGGGACACAGGCCGGAAGTGTATGTGGCCGCGCGCCCTCTTCCGGGCGCCTGGGACGGCTTCGCGCCCTTCGCCTATAATGGAAGGCTTTGCTGCATCATCCCCAGACACTTAGGAAATCAATCCATGGCATCCACCAAGCCCAAGAAGAAGAACCCGCGCCTCGCGTCGGGCCGTAAACGCGTCCGCCAGGACGTCAAGCTCAACGCCGCGAACACCTCGCTGCGCTCCAAATACCGCACCGCCGTAAAGAACGTCGAGAAGGCCGTCCTGGCCGGTGACAAGACCAAGGCGGCAGAACTCTTCGCGAAGGCGCAGAGCATCGTCGACACCGTCGCCGACAAGGGCATCTTCCACAAGAACAAGGCTGCTCGCGACAAGAGCCGCCTGTCGGCCAAGGTCAAGAACCTGGCCCTCGCCCCTGAAAAGGCCGCCGCCTGACGCTTTCAGGCAAACAGCCCGGACCGGTTCGCCAGTCCGCCGTTTGATCGGGGTGCGCCGCAGCAAAAGTGAAAACCGCCTTCGGGCGGTTTTTTCATGGGCGCGCCTTTATGCGGGCGCTACTTCCTGGCGGGTTCCTGAAGCGCCGGCACGTCCGGTACCAGGCAAGCCTCGGCCACCTGCAGGTTATTGTCCTTCGCGAAATTGAGGCAGAAATCCCAGGCCATCGGCTCGGCATCGCGCAAGGCGCGGTTCACCACGACGCACTTGACCCCGTTGATGACGGTCGGCACGCACCAGGGCGAATAATTGAGGTGGCTTCCGGGCTGCGGACCGCCCGGGCGGAACGAGCACATGACGCCCGCCAATCGTTCAGCCCAATCGCTGGGGCGAAATGTCCGGCCATCCAGGGTGATGCCCTGGATGAAAACTTCTTTTGCGTCGGGAGAAACCATCAGTCGGGAGAGGAAGGCACAGGCTCATGCTGCGCCGCACAACGATTCTATCCGGGGGGTCGCGCGAGCGACATTTGCAGGGGCATTGCTGTGATGCGCAATCCTCACTGAAGCGGTCAAATCACACGCCTAGAATCCGCGTTCCCTTTTCCGGAGAACCGCATGAGCGCCACTGCCGCCCCCTCGTCGCCCCACGTCATGAACACCTACGGACGCCTGCCGATCGCGCTGTCCCACGGCCAGGGCTGCCGAGTGTGGGACACCGAGGGGCGAGCGTACCTGGATGGCCTCGGCGGCATCGCCGTCAACACGCTGGGCCACAACCACCCCGAATTGGTGCCCGCGCTGCAGGACCAGATTTCGAAGCTGATCCATAGCTCGAACTACTACCACGTGCCCGGCCAGGAGCAGCTCGCGACCAAGCTGACGGAACTCTCCGGGCTCACCAACGCCTTCTTCTGCTGCACGGGCCTGGAAGCCAACGAAGCCGCGATCAAGCTCGCGCGTAAGTTCGGCCACGACAAGGGCATCGATCGGCCCGAAATCGTGGTCTACGAAGCCGCCTTCCACGGCCGCAGCATCGCCACGCTATCGGCCACCGGCAACCCCAAGGTCCAGCAAGGTTTCGGCCCGCTGGTCGAGGGCTTCATCCGGGTTCCGCTCAACGACTTCGAAGCGCTCAAGAAGGCGACCGAAGGCAATCCGAATGTCGTGGCCGTGTTCTTCGAGACCATCCAAGGCGAAGGCGGCATCAACCCCATGCGCTGGGAATACCTGCGCCAGGTGCGCCAACTGTGCGACGAGCGCGACTGGCTCATGATGATCGACGAGGTGCAGTGCGGCATGGGCCGCACGGGCAAGTGGTTCGCGCACCAGTGGGCCGGCATCAAGCCGGACGTGATGCCGCTGGCCAAGGGACTCGGTTCGGGCGTGCCGATCGGTGCCGTCGTCGCCGGGCCGCGCGCCGCCCACATCTTCGGCCCGGGCAACCACGGCACGACGTTCGGTGGCAATCCGCTCGCCATGCGCGCCGGCATCGAGACGATCCGCATCATGGAAGAGCAGAAGCTGCTCGACAACGCAGCCAATGTCGGTTCGCATCTCAAGGCTGCGCTGGAGCGCGAGCTGGGCAGCCTGCCGGGCGTGAAGGAGATCCGCGGCCAGGGCCTGATGCTCGGCATCGAGCTCGACCGGCCCTGCGGCGTGATCCTGAACCGCGCGTGCGACGCCGGCCTGCTGGTGAGCGTGACGGCCGACAGCGTGATCCGCCTGGTGCCGCCGCTGATCCTCAGCATCGCCGAAGCCGACGAGATCGTCGCGATCCTGGCGCCGTTGGTGAAGGCCTTTCTCGCGGAGCCGCAGCCATGACCGATACGCCCGCCATCCGGCACTACCTGCAGTTCTCGGACTTCGCGGCCGACGAGTACGCGCACGTCTTCGCGCGCGCTGCGCTGATCAAGAAGAAGTTCAAGGCGTACGAGAAGCACCAACCCCTGGTCGATCGCACGCTGGCGATGATCTTCGAGAAGGCATCGACCCGCACGCGCGTGAGCTTCGAGGCCGGCATGTACCAGCTCGGCGGCAGCGTGGTGCACCTCACGACCGGCGACAGCCAGCTGGGCCGCGCCGAGCCCATCGAGGACAGCGCCAAGGTGATCAGCCGCATGGTCGACCTCGTGATGATCCGCACCTTCGAGCAGACCAAGATCGAAGCCTTCGCGGCGCACTCGCGCGTGCCGGTCATCAACGGGCTGACCAACGAGTTCCATCCCTGCCAGATCCTCGCGGACATCTTCACCTTCATCGAGCACCGCGGCTCGATCGCGGGCAAGACCGTGGCCTGGGTGGGCGACGGCAACAACATGGCCAACACCTGGCTGCAGGCCAGCGAAATCCTCGGCTTCAAGGTGCATGTGAGCACGCCGAGCGGCTACGAGGTCGACCAGTCGATCGCCGGCATCCGCTCGGCCGAGAGCTATAAGGTCTTCAAGGACCCGATGGAAGCCTGCCGCGGCGCCGACCTCGTGACCACCGACGTCTGGACCAGCATGGGCTACGAGGCCGAGAACGAGGCCCGCCGTGCCGCCTTTGCCGACTGGTGCGTCGACACCGAAATGATGCGCGTGGCCCAGCCTGACGCCCTCTTCATGCACTGCCTGCCCGCGCACCGCGGCGAGGAAGTCGAGGCCGATGTGATCGACGGCCCTCAGTCGGTCGTGTGGGACGAAGCCGAGAACCGGATGCACGTGCAGAAGGCGCTGATGGAGTTCCTGCTGCTAGGGCGCCAGACCTGAGTTTTTCGCGAGCGGCGCTGTTTCCAATCTGTTGGAAATAACCGACACCACGAGTCCCTTCGCGGCGCTAACTTTGCGCCATGAACCAACGACTCTGGGACATCTCCCCGCCGGTGCATGAAGGCGCGCCGGTTTTCCCCGGCGACACGCCCTATCGCCAGCGCTGGGCCGCCACCATCGCGCCGGGCTGCCCGGTCAATGTCAGCGAAATCACGCTGTCGCCGCACGTCGGTGCGCATGCGGACGCACCGCTGCACTACGACCCGGCCGGCGCGACCATCGGCAACATCGACCTCACCCCCTACGTCGGTCCCTGTCGCGTGATCCATGCGATCGCGCGCGGGCCGCTGATCGAGTGGGAGCACATCGCCCATGCAGTCGACGGGCTTCCGCCGCGCGTGCTCGTGCGCACGTACGAGAGCGCACCGGTCGATCGCTGGGATGGCCGGCTCGCCGCCTTTGCCCCCGCCACCATCGAACGCCTGGCATCGCTGGGCGTGAAGCTGGTCGGCATCGACACGGCGAGCATCGATCCGGCCGACAGCAAGACGCTCGAGAGCCACCAGGTCATCCGCCGCCTCGATTTGCGCGTGCTGGAGAACCTCGTACTCGACGAGGTGGCCGAGGGCGACTATGAGTTGATCGCCCTCCCCCTCAAGCTGGTGAGCGCCGATGCCTCGCCTGTGCGCGCGATCCTGCGTGAACTCCAGCCCGTCCCGACCATGACGCACGACGACTGCAAGCGCCTCGACGCGCAAGATCCTCTTGCCGGATTGAGAGACCAGTTCTTCCTGCCCGAAGGTGTCATCTACCTGGACGGCAACTCGCTCGGCGTGCTGCCCAAGACTGCTCCCGCACGCATTGCCGAGGTGGTCGCCAAGGAATGGGGCGAAGGCCTCATTCGCTCGTGGAACAGTGCGGGCTGGTTCGACTTGCCGCAACGGCTCGGCGACAAGGTGGCGCGCCTGATCGGTGCGGCGCCCGGCGAAGTCGTCTGCACCGACAGCACCTCGGTCAATCTCTACAAGGTGCTGGTCGCGGCGCTGAACCAGGTCCGGCAGGCCGGGGAAGCTGGCAGCCGGCGCCGTGTCGTCGTCAGCGAGCGCAGCAACTTTCCCACCGATCTCTACATCGCCGAATCGCTGTGCCTTGAACGCGGCTTCACGCTCAAGCTGATCGATGCGAGCGAGTTGCCCGCCGCGCTCACGGACGAAGTGGCGGTGCTGATGCTGACCCATGTGAACTACCGCACCGGCGCGATGCACGACATGAAGTCCGTCACGGCCACAGCCCATGCGGCCGGTGCGCTGACGGTGTGGGATCTCGCACACAGCGCCGGCGCGGTACCGGTCGCACTCAACGAAAGCAACGCCGATTTCGCGGTCGGCTGCGGCTACAAGTACCTGAACGGCGGCCCCGGAGCGCCAGCCTTCGTCTGGGTGCACACGCGGCACGCCGGGCAGTTCGAGCAGCCGCTGTCGGGCTGGTGGGGGCACGCTGCACCCTTCGAGTTCACGCCGAACTATCGGCCGGCTCCAGGCATCGCGCGCTACCTCTGCGGCACGCAACCGATCGTCGCGCTGGCCAGCCTCGAATGCGGGCTCGACAGCGTGCTCGCGGCCGAAGCCTTCTCGGTCGGACAAGGCAGCATGGCGGCGCTGCGCACCAAATCACTGGCGCTGACCGATGCATTCATCGCACTCGTGGAAGCACGCTGCGCAGGCCGTTTCACGCTGGTCACGCCGCGCGATCACGCGCAGCGCGGATCGCAGGTATGCCTGGCGTTGAGCGATGGCGGTCCGGGCGCGTATGCCATCGTGCAGGCGCTGATTGCGCGCGGCGTGATCGGCGATTTTCGCGCCGGCGACTCGCAGATGCCCGACATCCTCCGCTTCGGCTTCACACCCCTGTACCTCAGCTTCGAGGACGTGTGGCACTCGGTCGAACACCTCGTGCAAGTCCTGGACAGCGAGGAATGGAAGCGGCCCGAATTCAACCAGAAGCAGGCCGTGACCTGAAAATCCCCAATGAGCACTAGCACGGAACAAATCGTCCACGACGAAAAGGCGCAGCTCGATTTCAGCGCCTCGATGAGCTACACCGACTACCTGAGTCTCGACACCATCCTGAACGCGCAGCATCCGCGGTCGCCGGCGCACGACGAACTGCTCTTCATCGTGCAGCACCAGACCAGCGAACTCTGGATGAAGCTCATGCTGCACGAACTGCGCGCCGCAATCCGCTGCATTGCGGAGGATGACCTGTCCAGCGCCTTCAAGATGCTGGCGCGCGTATCGCGCATCATGGAGCAGTTGGTCCACGCATGGGACGTACTCGCCACCATGACGCCGCCCGAATACAGCGCCATGCGGCCCTACCTCGGCGCCTCCAGCGGCTTTCAGAGCTGGCAGTACCGCTGCATCGAGTTCGCGCTGGGCAACAAGAACGCCGCGATGCTCAAGCCGCATTCGCACCGCCCTGAGTTGCTGGCCGAGGTGGAGGCCGCCTGGCGCGCGCCTTCTCTCTACGACGAAGCCCTGCGCCTGCTGGCGCGCCGGGGGCTCGACGTGCCGGCCGACCATCTGGATCGCGACTGGTCGAAGCCCTACGAGTCGAGCGACGGCGTCGAGCAGGCCTGGCTGGTGGCCTATCGCGACCCGAAGAAGTACTGGGAGCTCTACCAGCTCGGCGAGGAGCTCACCGACCTCGAAGATGCATTCCGCCTCTGGCGCTTCCGCCACGTGACCACGGTCGAGCGGGTGATCGGCTTCAAGCGTGGCACGGGCGGCACGGGCGGCGTAAGCTACCTGCGCAAGATGCTCGACGTGGTGCTGTTCCCGGAGATCTGGAAGCTCAGGACGGATCTCTAGGCTGCCCTGGCGCGAACCCGCATCCCATCACGACAAAGAGGAGACGAGATGGACAACGATTTCTTCGGCGATGAGGAGCTTGCGCATCTGCGCTCCCATGGCATTGCGCTCTTCGCGCGGCGCGTGATCTTCGACGCGCAGCCGCCGATGACGCAGGAGCAGATCGCGTCGGTGCAGGCCGTCTGCGCGGGGCCGCTTCCGCCCGAACTGCTCGCGCTGTGGCGGCTCACGGCTGGTGGCCGCGTCGACTACGACCTCCACCTGCACATGAACGGCAACGAGGAATCGGTCGGCTGGAGCGAACTGTTCTGGAACGGCAGCGACTCCTTTCACGACCTGCAAGGCTGGATCGGGCACGAGCTCGAAGGTGCGAGGGAAGCTGCCGCGGAAAGCGACGAGGCCTGGGATGGCAAGCTGACCCTGCTGCCGATCGGTGGACTCGAAGACTGCGACCGCATCTATGCGGTGGTGGAGTCAGGCGCGGACTACGGCCACGTCCTCGCGTGGAAGCAGGGCCTGCCGGCGGCTTGGGCGCACGAGATGCACGAGGACGGCATGACGACTGTCGCGCACGACCTGTGCGCCGCATTCGAGGCTCTGCATCTCGACGAGGACCCGCTGGAACCCGCAGGCGAGTACTTCACCGGGCAGACGCTGTTCGAGTATCTCGACCAGCGACACCAGGAGCACGGTCTGACCATCGAACTGATGGACAAGCTGGTCGCCTTCTATCGCCGCGCAATGGTCGACTGGCGAACTCCGCTGGCCGAAGGAACGTTGGGCCAGAACGGGCCGCTCTCGCGCATCGCGCTGCGCCATGCGGTCGCGACCGACGACGCTGAGCTGGTCGGCCGGCTGATCGCCGCCGGCGTGCCGGTCGACGGCCCGCTGCACGGCAGCGCGATTGCCACCGATCTGGCGCTGAGCCACGGCGCCCATGCCGCGGCCGCTGCGCTGGTGCGCGCTGGCGCACCCGTGGCGCCCGATGCGCTGGACTACATCGACAACGCCGTCTCGCCCGAGCTCGTCAGCCTGCTTCTGGCGCACGGTGCCCAACCCAGCCCCACGGCCATTGCCGAGTGCGTCGCCTGCGGCGCACCTGCGGCAGCGCGGCTGATTGCGAACGCCTATGGGCAAACCCATGACGACCTGCCGGTGGCCTATGCTGCGGTCCGCGATGGATTGCTGGCTGAACTCGAATCGTCACTGATCGAAGTGCGCGAGGGCCGGCTGACGCACTACCTTGGCCTCGCAGGGCTGACCAAGCGCGTCGATCACCTGCAGAGCTTCAGCCTCTGAATTCAGGCGTCGTAGAGCCAAGGCACGTCGAGCAGGCGCCCCCCCAACAGGCGCAGCGCCGCATCGCGCCCCACGCGCACGAGTCCGGTGGCATGGAAGATTTCGCCATTGCGCCGAGCCCGTGCCTGCACCTGTGCGTTGCGCTCCCAGCGCGCAGCGGCATAGCGCGCCAGCGCAGCCGGGACTTCGGACGCATCCCCGCCGTCGAGCGCCTCCGCCAGCGCGACCGCGTCCTCGATGGCCATGCCGGCGCCCTGGGCCAGGTAAGGCAGCATGGGGTGCGCAGCATCGCCCGCCAGCGCAACTCGCTCGCCGGCCATCTCGTGCGGGCCGGTCAATGGCGGGCGATCGCTCAGCGTCCACGCTCGCCATGACGGCACCGCTTCGAGCAAAGCCTGCAGTTCGCGGCACGTGCGGCCCGTCGCGGCTTGCAACGCGCCAAGGCTCGTCGCCTGATCCCAATCGCGCGCGTCACCGACGGGCGCTGCTTCGGCGAGCACAACCACATTGAGCGCCTCGCCACGGCGCACGGGGTAGGCTACCGCGTGCAGCCGCGGTCCGAGCCAGACGCGGATCTGCGTGCTGCGCATCGATGCAGGCAATGCCGCCTGATCGACCAGTGCGCGCCATGCCGTATGGCCCGTCGCCCGGGGCGGGTCGGTGTCTTCCACCACGCGCGGGCGCACAGTGCTCCATAGGCCATCAGCGCCGATCAACGCATCGCCTTCCCAGGCGCGCGTCTCGGTACTCGATGCGCAGACCAGGTCTCCCCGTGCGACCACTTGCGTCACGCGCGCCCCGGTGGTGAGCGTGACGGCGCCGGTTCCGCGCACCGCGGCCAGCATCAGCGCATGGAGGTCCGCGCGATGGACACAGAGATAAGGTGCGGCATAGCTGTGCAGCATCGCGTTGCCGAGCGGCATCCGGGCGATTTCATGACCGCGTGTTGCACTGCGGACGATCAGCGCATCGGGCCGTGCGGCAACCCGTACCAGCGCTTCCGAGACACCAAGCGCCTGCAAGCGTCGGGTGACGTTGGGCCCGAGTTGGATACCCGCGCCGATTTCGCTGAATGCCACCGATTGTTCGAGCAGGTCGATGCGATGGCGCCGACGAGCCAGCGCCAGTGCCGTCGCGAGGCCCGCAATGCCTCCGCCTGCAATCAGGATATGAGCCGACATCGACCGCGCGCTTTCAGTGCGAGCGCGTCAGTGGCGGTTGGCCGTCCGCACCTGCCTTCGAACCTGTACCGGTCGAGCAGCTGCCGCAGCTGTCGCACGATCCGCAACCTGAGGTCTTGCCCAGCGAAGCCGCAAGTTGCCGTGCACGCTCCGCATCGACCAGCCCCGCGCGCTGCGATCCGGCTGCGAGCCTCGTCGCTGCCGCGCGGCGCCAGCTGCCCGGCATCCAGCGCCAGACGGCATAGACCGCAGCCAACGCGACGATCAGCGCTACGACGATCTGCTGTGTCATCTCATCCTCCTGTGAATGCCAGCGTCACCCGATAGGTGATCCAGCATGCAATGTAGGCGAGTGCGAACAAATAGCCAGCCATGATCCACACGTAGCGCCAGGAACCGGTTTCCCGCTTGACGGTCGCGAGCGTCGAGAGGCACTGCGGCGCAAACACGTACCAGACCAGGAGCGACAGCGCCGTGGCCAGCGACCAGCTGCCCGCGATCAACGGCTCGAGCTGTCCCGCCACGTCGTCCCCGGTGGCAGAAAGCGCATACACCGTGCCCAAGGCGCCGACGGCCACTTCGCGCGCCGCCATGCCGGGCACCAGCGCGATCGAGATCTGCCAGTTGAAGCCGATCGGCGCAAAGACGTGTTCGAGGCCACGGCCGATCATGCCGGCGAGGCTGTGCTGAATGGCCGGCCCCGTCGCACCTTCGGGCGGCGAGGGAAAGGTCGAGAGAAACCACAGCAGGATCGTGAGCGTGAGAATGATCGTGCCCACGCGCTGGATGAAGATCCAGGCCCGCTCGTAAAGCCCCAGCCCGAGATTGCGCAGATTGGGCCATCGGTAGGCCGGTAGCTCCATCAGCAGCGGCGAATGCCGCTTCACGTCGCGGAAGCGCTTCATGACCCAGGCCACTGCCATGGCCGAAACGATGCCGAAGACGTACAGCGCGAACAGCACCACGCCCTGCAGATTGAAGACGCCGCCAACCGTGCGAGCCGGGATGAAGGCGGCGATCAGCAGTGCATACACCGGCAGCCGCGCCGAACAGGTCATCAGCGGCGCGATCATGATCGTCGTGATCCGGTCGCGCCAGTTGCTGATGGTGCGCGTAGCCATCACGCCGGGAATCGCGCAGGCAAAGCTGGACAGCAATGGAATGAAAGAGCGGCCCGACAGGCCCACGGTGCCCATCACGCGGTCGAGCAGGAAGGCTGCGCGCGGCAGGTAGCCCGAGTCTTCCAGCGCAAGAATGAAGAGGAACAGGATCAGGATCTGCGGCAGGAAGACGATCACCCCGCCGACGCCGGCGACGATGCCGTCGACCAACAGGCTCTGCAGCATGCCTTCGGGAATGACGCGCTTGATGAGTTCGCCGAACGCGGTGGTCGCGTCCTTGATGGCGTCCATCGGCACCTCGGCCCAGCTGAACACGGCCTGGAACATCAGGAACATCGTGACCGCGAGCACCACCATGCCCCATAGCGGGTGCATCACGACGCGATCGATGCGGTCGCTGGTGGCCAAGCTGCCGACAGGCTCTTTCACAGCGAGGCCGAGGATGCGGCGGACTTCCCGCTGGGTGCCGAGCACGTCGTCGAGGCCAGGCGCATGCCAGGGTTTCGGCGCCGCGGCGGCCACGGGCGCATCGAGCGCTTCGAGCAGCCCCTTCGCGCCGCCGCTGTGCACACCGACCGTCTCGATCACCGGCACGCCGAGTTCGCGGGAAAGCACGGCCACGTCGACCTGGATGCCCTGCTTCCTCGCCATGTCGGTCATGTTGAGCGCTACGACCATCGGCAAGCCCAGGCGCTTGGCTTCGAGCACCAGTCGCAGGTTGAGCCGCAGATTGGTGGCGTCGGTCACGCAGACGAGCAGGTCGGGCGGCGCCTCCTTGCTCTTGCCGGTGACCACGTCACGCGTGACAGCCTCGTCAGCCGACAGCGCGTTCAGGCTGTAGGCGCCCGGCAGGTCGAGCACGAAAACGCGCCGGCCCGCGGGCGTGCGCAAGGTGCCTTCCTTGCGCTCGACCGTTACGCCCGCGTAGTTGGCAACTTTCTGGCGGCTGCCCGTGAGCAGGTTGAACAGCGCCGTCTTGCCGCAGTTGGGATTGCCCAGCAGCGCGATGCGATCCGGCGGGCTCGTCGATGCGGCCGCACCGGGCTGGAAGTTCAACGTCGCCTCAACCATGGCCGATCGCTCCCGGCGTGACGCGAATCAGCGAAGCCTCATGGCGGCGCAACGCGAAGGTGGTATGGCCCAGGCGAACGGCCAAGGGCTCGCGGCCCGGGACGCCGTTCGCGACGATGCACACCGGCTCGCCCGGAACGAAACCGATTTCGGTCAGGCGAAGTACCAGTTCGCGATCCTCCGGCGCATCGGGCCGAAGCACGTCGAGCACGGTGGCCCATTGATGGTTGGGAAGCTGATGGAGGCTGATGGCGGCCAAGGCCGCGCCGGTCATTGTGGTCACCCGCGAAATCCAGATCTGCAAAATGAGAATTATTCTCGAAAACAGAGCGCAGCGGGCAACTTGGCGGCAAAGCCCCGCTCGCGGCGACGTCTCGCGCGGCCAGTCCAAGGAGCAGCGTGCGCTGATGCTGCCTCAGGAACGCAAGGCGATGGGGCCGGAGAAGGAAGCCTTTCTGTACGAAGGCATTCCCCATTCAGTGATGTGCGAAAAGATCCGCTGCTACCAAGACCGCTATTTCACGGCGCGCCTGCTGCCCAAGGTAGGCGTGCCCGAGTTGGCGATCTGAAGCGTGCGCTACGCCGCCAGCAGCTGCCGCAGCACGAACGGCAAGATCCCGCCGTGCTTGTAGTAGTCGACCTCGATCGGCGTATCGATGCGCAGGCGCACCGTCACTTCCTGATGAGTGCCATCCGGCCGGTGAACGACGATCTTCACGTCCATCTGCGGCTTGAGTTCGCCGCCGATGACCACGTCGATCTTCTCGTCGCCCGTAAGGCCGAGGCTCTCCCATGAGTCCGCGCCGCGGAACTGCAGCGGCAGCACGCCCATGCCGACCAGGTTGGCGCGGTGAATGCGCTCGAAGCTGCGCGCCACCACCGCCTTGATGCCAAGCAGCTGCGTGCCCTTCGCAGCCCAGTCACGCGAAGATCCGGTGCCGTATTCCTCGCCACCGAAGACGACGGTCGGCACGCCCTGACCCATGTACTTCATCGCCGCGTCGTAGATGAACATCTTCTCGTTGCCGGGCTGGAACAGCGTGAGTCCGCCCTCCTCGCGCGAACCGTCCGGCCCGGCGGGGATCATGAGGTTCTTGATGCGCACATTGGCGAAGGTGCCACGCATCATCACGTCATGGTTGCCGCGGCGCGAACCGTAGCTGTTGAAGTCGGCCTTCGACACGCCATGCGCCTTGAGCCAGATGCCTGCTGGTGAGCTTTCCTTGATGGAGCCTGCCGGCGAGATATGGTCGGTCGTGATCGAGTCGCCGAACAGCGCCATGATGCGCGCGCCCGTGAAGCCGGCGTCAGCCGCGTGCGGCTTCATCTTGAAGTCTTCGAAGAACGGCGGCTCGGCGATGTAGGTCGACTTGGGCCAGTCGTACACCTGCCCCTTCGTGCCCTTGATGCTGCTCCAGAGCTTGCCCGGGTTGTCCTTGATCTGCTCGTAGTTCTGGCGGAAGGCCTTGGCATTCATCGCAAAGCGCAGGTTGTCGTCGATCTCCTTCATGCTGGGCCAGATGTCGCCGAGATAGACGTCCTGGCCCTTCTTGCCCTTTCCCACCGGCTGGGTCATCAGGTCGACCATCACGTTGCCGGCGATCGCATAGGCCACCACCAGCGGCGGCGAGGCCAGGAAGTTCGCCTTGAGGTTGGGATGGATGCGGGCCTCGAAATTGCGATTGCCCGACAGCACCGCGGCACCGATCAGCTTGTTCTTGGTAATGACCTCGTTGATCTCGGGCGTGAGATCCCCTGCGTTGCCGATGCAGGTGGTGCAGCCATAGCCCGCCAGATAGAAGCCCAGTTTTTCGAGGTACGGCAGCAGGCCAGCCTTCTCGAGGTACTCGGTCACGATGCGCGATCCAGGGGCGAGCGAGGTCTTGACGTGCGGTTTCACGGTGAGGCCGGCTTCGACCGCCTTCTTCGCCAGCAGGCCGGCGGCCAGCATCACGCTCGGATTCGAGGTGTTGGTGCAAGAGGTGATGGCGGCGATCAGCACGTCGCCGTTGCCGATCGTCACCTGGCCCTTGGGCGGGGGAGGCGCGGTCGCGCCCACGTGGGCCGCAGCCTTGGTCGAGCGGTTGGCGACCATCTCGACCACTTGGCGCGGCGCGCCGGGCGGCGGCGGCGCGGCTTCCTGCTCGCCGGTGCTGCCACCATGCGTCAATGGATAACGCAGCTTCAGCGTGTCGGCCGGCTGGTTGAAGCCGTTGGCCTCATTGGGCTTGCTGTAGAGCTCGGAGAACTTCGTGGCCAGATGGCCCAGATCGATGCGGTCCTGGGGTCGCTTCGGACCGGCCAAGCTGGGTGATACGGTGCCGAGGTCGAGCTTGACGACCTTGGTGTACTCCAGTTCGCCAGGGGCCGGCATGCCGAAGAGGCCTTGCGCCTTGTAGTAGGCCTCGAAGCGCTCGATCTCGGCCTCGGTGCGGCCCGTGCCCTTGAAGTAGGCGACCGTCATTTCGTCGACCGGGAAGAAGCCCATCGTGGCGCCGTACTCGGGCGCCATGTTGCCGATGGTGGCGCGGTCCGGCACGGCGATCGATGCGGCACCGGGGCCGAAGAACTCGACGAACTTGCCGACCACCTTCTCGCCGCGCAGGATGGCCGTGACATAGAGCACCAGGTCGGTCGCCGTCACGCCCTCGCGCAGCTTGCCGGTGAGCTCGAAGCCGACCACGTCGGGCGTGAGCATGTAGACCGGCTGGCCCAGCATCGCGGCCTCGGCCTCGATGCCGCCAACGCCCCAGCCCACGACGCCGATGCCGTTGATCATCGTCGTGTGGCTGTCGGTGCCGACCAGCGAATCGGGGTAGTACACCGGCGGGTCGCCCTTGTCGTGCGGGCTCTTGTAGACGCCGCGCGCGAAGTATTCCAGGTTGACCTGGTGGACGATGCCGAAGCCGGGCGGCACCACGCCGAAGGTGTCGAAGGCCTGCATGCCCCACTTCATGAACTGATAGCGCTCGTTGTTGCGCTGGAACTCGAGCTTCATGTTGAGGTCGAGCGCCTTGGGCGTGCCGTAGTAGTCGACCATCACCGAGTGGTCGACTACCAGGTCGACGGGCACCAGCGGCTCGATGGTCTTCGGCGACTTGCCCAGCGACTGCGCCACGCTGCGCATCGCGGCCAGGTCTGCCAGCAGCGGCACCCCGGTGAAATCCTGCAGCACCACGCGCGTCACGACGAAAGGCACTTCGTCCGTGCGCTCCGCATTGGGCGACCAGTTCGCCAGTTGCTCGACGTGCTCCGCCGTGACCTTCTGCCCGTCGCAGTTGCGCAGCACGGATTCGAGCACGATGCGGATCGAAACCGGGAGTTTCTCGACGTTGGGATATTGCTTGGCGAGTTCCTTGAGCGACCAGTACTTGCCGGATTTGCCCGACGCAGTCTTGAAGGTTTTCAGCGTAGGGGCAAAGGCGTGCGCCGGTTCTTTGGCCATAAGGAAACTCCTGTGATTCGTGGAAGCTCCTGAAAGATAGCAGGGATCGATGACATCGGTGTAGGCATAACGTGAGAGGTCATGGCCTGCCATCCGGGCTTCACTAGTATGGCGGCCATGAGCACCCCAAGCACCCCGCCGACCGCTGCCGATCCGTTCGGGACCCACCTTCGCCACTGGCGCCAGCACCGACGCCTGAGCCAACTCGATCTGGCGCATGAGGCCCAGGTCTCGACCCGTCACCTCAGCTATGTCGAAACCGGCCGCGCCGAGCCCAGCCGGGAGATGGTGCTGCGCCTCGCCGAACGGCTCGAGGTGCCGCTGCGCGAGCGCAACGCCCTGCTGGTCGCGGCTGGCTACGCGCCCATGTACCGCCAGCGCTCGCTGGACGATCCCGCGCTGGCGTCGGCGCGGCGGGCGGTCGATCTGGTACTCAAGGGCCACGAACCCTTTCCGGCGCTCGCCGTCGACCGCCACTGGAATCTCGTGGCGCACAACGCGCTGGTGCCGCTGTTGATGGCCGGCGCCGCGCCCGAGTTGGTGAAGCCGCCGGTCAACGTCCTCCGGCTCAGTCTGCATCCGGATGGCCTGGCACCGCGCATCGCCAATCTGCCCCAATGGCGTGGGCATCTGCTCGAACGCCTGCAGCAGCAGATCGCCGCCACCGGCGATGCCACGCTGGTCGCCTTGCACGACGAACTGGCCGCGTATCCGGCGCCCAGCGTCAGCCACGATGCGCCGGCAGCCGGAGGTGAGCTCGCCAATGTGGTCGTGCCCTTCCAGCTCGTCACGCCCAACGGCGTGCTGAGCTTCATCAGCACCACCACGATCTTCGGTACGCCGGTCGACGTCACGTTGCAGGAACTCGCCGTGGAATCGTTCTTTCCGGCCGATGCGCAGACGGCGAAGGCCCTGGCCACGCTGGCGGAACACCCACCAGCCTGACGACTGCGCTCCGTCGGTCCTGGACGACACGCGAAAGCGCCATGCCTGCGCGCGGGCGTAGAAGGGATGGCTCTAGGTTGTAGCTTTCAACCCATTCATCCCCGGAGAACGCGCATGAGCACCACCGACGAACAAGCCAAGCTGTGGGACCTGATCAAGGACACCCGCTACGGCATGCTGACCCACCGTCACGACGACGGGCAACTGCATAGCCATCCGCTGACCACGCAGAACAAGAAGGTCGACGAAGGCGCGACCCTCTACTTTTTCGTGCCGAAGGACGGCGATATCGCCCGCCATGTCGTGGACGACCCTAGCGTCAACGTGGCCTACGCCAACACCGATGCGGACAGCTACGTCTCGATTTCCGGGCAGGCCGCACTGATCGACGATCAGGCCAAGAAGCAGGAACTGTTCACGACGATGGCAAAGGCATGGTTCCCTCAGGGCGCAGGCGACCCGAATCTGGGATTGCTGGCGGTTCGCATCGTCGATGCGGAGTACTGGGATGTGGACGACAGCAAGATGGTTCAGCTGTTCAAGATGGCGAAGGCGGCGATCACCGGCAAACCGCCGGCGAACCTGGCGGAGCACAAGAAGCTCGACGTTGTCTGACACGCGGCCTGCGTGACCGCCAAAAAAAAGCCCCGCCGAAGCGGGGCTTTTTATCGAGGCCCGGCTCGATCAGGCGGCGACGGTCGCAGCGACGTCCCTGTAGTCGTCGATCTTGTCGAAGTTCAGGTACTGGTAGATCTGCTCGCTGGAAGCATCGATGACGCCCACGTCCGTCATGTACTCCTCCCGAGTCGGAATGCGACCGAGGCGCGAGCAGATGGCGGCCAGCTCAGCGCTGCCGAGGTACACGTTGGTGTTCTTGCCCAGGCGGTTCGGGAAGTTCCGCGTGCTGGTCGACATCACCGTCGCGCCTTCGCGCACCTGCGCCTGGTTGCCCATGCACAGCGAGCAGCCCGGCATTTCCGTGCGTGCGCCAGCGTTGCCGAACACGCCGTAGTGGCCTTCCTCGGTCAGCTGCTGCGCGTCCATCTTGGTCGGCGGAGCGATCCACAGCTTGACTGGGATGTCGCGCTTGCCTTCGAGCAGCTTCGACGCAGCGCGGAAGTGGCCGATGTTCGTCATGCAAGAGCCGATGAACACTTCGTCGATCGTCGCGCCGGCCACGTCCGACAGCGTCTTCACGTCGTCGGGGTCGTTCGGGCAAGCGACGATAGGCTCGTGGATGTCGGCCAGGTCGATCTCGATCACGGCGGCGTAGTCGGCGTCGTCGTCTCCCTTCAGCAATTGCGGGTCCTTCAGCCAGGCTTCCTGCGCGGCAATGCGGCGGGCCAGCGTGCGGCCGTCGGCGTAGCCTTCGGCAATCATCCAGCGCATCAGCGTGATGTTGCTGTTGATGTACTCGATGATCGGTTCCTTGTTCAGGTGCACCGTACAGCCGGCAGCCGAGCGTTCGGCGGAAGCGTCGCTGAGTTCGAAGGCTTGTTCCACCTTCAGGTCCGGCAGGCCTTCGATTTCGAGGATGCGGCCCGAGAAGATGTTCTTCTTGCCCTTTTTCTCGACGGTGAGCAGGCCTTGCTTGATTGCATACAGCGGGATCGCGTTGACCAGGTCGCGCAGGGTCACACCGGGCTGCATCTTGCCCTTGAAGCGCACGAGCACCGATTCGGGCATGTCGAGCGGCATCACGCCGGTGGCGGCCGCGAAGGCCACGAGGCCCGAACCCGCCGGGAAGCTGATGCCGATCGGGAAGCGCGTGTGGCTGTCGCCGCCCGTGCCGACCGTGTCGGGCGTCAGCAGGCGGTTGAGCCAGCTGTGGATCACGCCGTCGCCCGGACGCAGCGAGACGCCGCCGCGCGTCGCCATGAAGTCGGGCAACTCGTGGTGCATCTTCACGTCGACCTTCTTCGGGTACGCCGCGGTATGGCAGAACGATTGCATCACCAGGTCAGCGCTGAAGCCGAGGCAGGCCAGGTCCTTCAGCTCGTCGCGGGTCATTGGGCCGGTGGTGTCCTGGCTGCCGACGGAGGTCATCTTGGGCTCGCAGTAGGTGCCGGGACGCACGCCCAGGCCCTCTGGCAGGCCGCAGGCGCGGCCGACCATCTTCTGCGCGAGCGAGAAGCCCTTCTTGGTGTCGACCGGACTGACCGGCAGGCGGAACAGCGTCGACGCAGGCAACCCCAGCGCCTCACGCGCCTTGGCCGTAAGGCCGCGGCCGATGATCAGCGGAATGCGGCCGCCGGCACGCACTTCGTCGAACAGCACATCGCTCTTGACGGAGAACTCGGCGATCACCTTGCCGTCCTTGAGCGCCTTGCCCTCGTAGGGACGCAGCTCGACGACGTCGCCCATGTTCATCTGGCTGACGTCGAGTTCGATCGGCAGCGCGCCGGAATCTTCCATCGTGTTGTAGAAGATCGGAGCGATCTTGCCGCCGAGGCACACACCGCCAAAGCGCTTGTTCGGCACATAGGGAATGTCTTCACCTGTGAACCAGAGCACCGAGTTGGTCGCGCTCTTGCGCGACGAGCCCGTGCCGACCACGTCGCCGGCGTAGGCCACCAGATGGCCGCGGGCGCGCAGGTCTTCGATGAACTTCACCGGGCCGCGCTTGCCGTCTTCCTCGGGAACGATGCCGGGGCGCGCATTCTTGTGCATCGCAAGGGCGTGCATCGGGATGTCGGGACGCGTGGTCGCGTCAGGTGCGGGCGACAGGTCGTCGGTGTTGATTTCGCCTGCCACCTTGAAGATGCTGACGGTGATGCTTTCCGGCACTTCGGGACGGCTGGTGAACCATTCGGCGTCGGCCCAGCTTTGCAGCACGGCCTTGGCGTTGGCATTGCCCTTGTCGGCCTTCTCCTTGACGTCGTGGAACTGGTCGAACATCAGCAACGTCTTCTTCAGGCCATCGGCCGCGACGGCACCGACTTCGGCATCGTCCAGCAGATCGACCAGCGGTCCGATGTTGTAGCCACCGAGCATGGTGCCGAGCAGTTCGGTCGCGCGGGCGCGTGTCAGCAGCAGGCTCTTTTCAGTGCCGTGCGCCACGGCGGCAAGGTAACTGGCCTTGACCTTGGCTGCGTCGTCCACACCCGCGGGCACGCGGTGCGTCAGCAGGTTGAGCAGGAACTCGGCACCGGCAACGGCCGGCGACTTCATGAGCTCGATCAGCTCGGCGGTCTGCTTGGCGGTGAGCGGCAGTGGCGGGATGCCGAGCGCGGCGCGCTCGGCGACATGGTCAACGTAGGCTTGCAACATCTTCTTTTCTCCGGAAACACAAATGGGCGGGCGGCTCTCGCGTCAAGCAAGAGCCGCGCCTTGCTTACTCTTCACTGCTTGGTGGGCTGCGCGTCGCCTTCGAACAGGCTCTTGGGCGGGTTCTTCTTCATGTCCTCAGCGAATTCCACCTGTTTGGCGGCCTGGCATTCGTCAGCCAGGCGCAGACCCTGCTTCTGGCTCATCAGCATCGACTTGTTGCCCAGCTGCAACCACATGGCCTCGCGCACCGGGTCTTCGAGCCGGACCGCGCCGGTGCGGCTGGCGACCGGATGCAGGCGGTACTTGACGC
The DNA here is from genome assembly GCF_030317005.1 of Variovorax sp. J22R115. Lineage (NCBI taxonomy): Bacteria > Pseudomonadati > Pseudomonadota > Betaproteobacteria > Burkholderiales > Comamonadaceae > Variovorax > Variovorax sp. J22R115. The sequence goes on from NZ_JASZYM010000014.1 coordinate 114,913, forward strand.
CGGCATGCGTCAGGACGAAGAAGCCGGGCTTCTTGGGGTCGGCCTCGATGTTCACGCTGGCGCCGAGTTCGCACTTGATCGTGCCAGTCAGGATGGTTTCAGCGACCTTCAGGTCCTGCTCCGACAGGGTGACGTCGGTTTCTTCGCTGATCGGCTTGGCCTCTTCGACCTTCTTGATGACGCGCTTGGGCACCACCTTTTGCACGATCTTCTTGCCAGTCGTATTGGCGGCCGGCTTCGCTGCGGAACCCGTAGCGTTGTTCTGGGCCATTGCGGCCATCGGCATGACGAAGGCGGCAGCGGCAATCAGCGCAATAGTCTTCATGGATGTAGTTCTTTCGCGGGTTGGATTTCAGGATGATGAAGATGCAAACCACGCCTGCGCCTCGGGGGGCAAGGAGCGGCCTGTGGCGTGCGCCCGTTCGAGTACCTGCCAAAAATGGCGGTAGCTGGCCCGGTCATGCAATGTGCCATCGATGCTGACCGGCGCCCACGCGGCGTCGGCTGCAGCAGCAGTGATTTTTGTAGCGATTTGAATCTGCCGGTCGTCGGGCGCGAAGGCCTCGAGGATGGGACGGATCTGGTTCGGGTGGATGCTCCACATGCGCGTGTAGCCGAATTCGCTGGCGGCTTTCTTCGCTGCCGCGCGCATCGCATCGATGTTGTTGAACTCTGTCACGACGCAGTGCGAAGGCACCTTGCCGTACGCGTGCGCGGCCGATGCGATATCGAGCTTGGCGCGCACCACCAGCGGATGCGAGAACTGCCCTGCCGCGCCCATGCCTTCGGCCGGAATCGCGCCGCCATGGGAAGACACGAAATCCATGAGCCCGAAGCTCAGCGATTGCACGCGCGGATGCGCGGCGATCTCGAACGCGCGATGAACAGCGAGCGGGGACTCGATCAGCACATGCAGCGGCAGGGCTTCGGCACCGGCGGCGTCGAGCGCCTCGACCGCATCGCGTACGTCGTCCACGGATTCCACCTTGGGAACCATCAGATGGCTCAGGCGATGGCCAGCACGTCCGGCGATCGTGATCACGTCACCGACAAAGCTCGGATGGTCGACCGGATGCACCCGTGCACCGACGCGCATGCCGGGCGCTGCAGACAGAGCGAGTTCGGTGACCAGCGCGGCATGCTCGGCCTCGCCGCCCACCGGGGCGCCGTCCTCGCAGTCGAGCGTCACATCGAAGACGCATGCGCCGAACTCCGCGGCCATCTCGGCCTGCAGCGCGAGACTCTTGCGCATGCGGGCTTCGACGCCGCTGTAGTGATCGCAGACGGGCAGCACGACTGCGCCAGCCTGCGCGCCAAGGAGAACCTCGCGCGGATGAAGACTTGGGGAAGAAGAAGCACTCATTCGGGTGTTCATGCCTTTCGCTGCGCCACGATGAACATGCGCGGGAAAGCCAGCAGCAAGCGGCCGTCGCTGCGCGGCGGATAGGCCGTCGCGATGCGCCGTTCGTATTCGGCCAGGTAGCTGCCGCGAAGCTCGGGCGTCAAGCGGTCGACGAAGGGCTTGAGCCCCGTGCCGCTCACCCATTCGACGATCGCGGCGGCCGAAGCCATGGGATGCTGGTAAGCGGTGCGCCAGACATCGACCTTCGCAGCATCAGCAGCGAGCAAATCGTAGTAGCTCGAAATCGACAGCAGTTTCGTGCGCAGCTTGTCGGCGTTGCCGATGACCTGCGCCCAGGGCGCCTCGGCCGCGACCTCGCGCATCACCCGATGCGTGGGTTCCTCGCGGTTGTCGGGCATCTGGATGGCCAGGACGCCGCCCGGCGCCAGCGCAGCAAAGAGCCGGGGAATCAGCGCTTCGTGGTCAGGCACCCATTGGAGGGCGGCATTCGCGTAGATGAGATCGGGTGGCAGCTCGGGCTGCCACGTGGCGATGTCGCCGAATTCGAAGCGGGCTGGTGGCAGGCGCTCCCGCGCGCTCGCCAGCATGGCCTCGGAGTTGTCGATGCCGACAACGGAGGCAGCGCCGGCGAAGCGCTGCACCAGAAGCTCGGTGGAATTGCCCGGCCCGCAGCCAAGATCGACCACTTGGGCCGCTTCGGTCAGCGGGACGCGCGCCAGCAACTCTGCTGCCGGGCGCGTGCGCTCGTCTTCGTAGCGACGATAGAGCGCGGGGTTCCAGTCGAGCATTCGGACGGTTGCTTTAGAGCAGGTGCGCGACGCCGGCTTGCTCGTCTTGCAGTTCCTTGAGCGTCTTGTTGATGCGTTCCTGGCTGAATTCGTCGATCGCGAGGCCTTCGACCAGCTTGTACTCACCGTTTTCGGTGGTGACGGGGAAGCCGAAGATCACGTCCTTCGGAATGCCGTACTGGCCGTCCGACGGGATGCCCATCGTGACCCACTTGCCGTTGGAGCCCAGGGCCCAGTCGCGCATGTGGTCGATGGCGGCGTTGGCAGCCGAGGCAGCCGACGACAGGCCGCGGGCCTCGATGATCGCTGCGCCGCGCTTGCCGACGGTCGGCAGGAACACGTCGGCATTCCAGACCTGGTCGTTGATGAGGTCCTTGACGCTCTTGCCGCCGACGGTGGCGAAGCGGTAGTCGGCGTACATCGTGGGCGAGTGGTTGCCCCAGACGGTGAGCTTCTCGATGTCGCCCACGGCGGTGCCGGTCTTGGCAGCGATCTGGCTGGCAGCGCGGTTGTGGTCCAGGCGCAGCATGGCGGTGAAGTTCTTGCGCGGCAGGCTCGGTGCGCTCTTCATGGCGATGTAGGCGTTGGTATTGGCGGGGTTGCCGACCACCAGCACCTTGACGTTGCGGCTCGCCACCTGGTCGAGGGCCTTGCCCTGGGCCGTGAAGATCTGGGCATTGGCTGCCAGCAGGTCGGCACGCTCCATGCCGGGGCCGCGCGGGCGGGCACCGACCAGCAGTGCGTAGTCGGCGTCCTTGAAGGCGACCAGCGGGTCACCCGTGGGAATTACGCCGGCGAGCAGCGGGAACGCGCAGTCTTCGAGTTCCATGATGACGCCCTTGAGGGCCTTCTGGGCCTTCTCGTCGGGGATCTCGAGCAGTTGCAGGATGACCGGCTGATCCTTGCCGAGCATTTCGCCGGAGGCGATGCGGAACAGCAGGGCGTAACCGATTTGGCCAGCGGCACCGGTGACGGCAACGCGAACAGGCTTTTTGCTCATGGGAAAACTCCAGGAAATGATGAAAACGGTGCACGGCCGCGGAGCGCGGCCACGAGGTCGACCCGGACAAAGACGCCCGGGCTTCAGGCCGTCTTCGATTTTATGCCGATTTGAGCTTTCGATGGCGCCTGTCTTATGTCTTATATAAGATGTCGATCCTGAAGGCACCTTCACGGTGCGCAGACGCACCCCATGACCACCTCCCCCACCGCCATCGCGGAGCTCTCGACGCCGTCGTTCAGTCCGCTCTACCAGCAGATCAAATCGCTGATCCTGCAGAGCCTGCACGCTGGCGAATGGAGGCCGGGAGAGCCGATCCCCAGCGAAATCGACCTCGCCGCGCGCTTCCGCGTGAGCCAGGGCACCGTGCGCAAGGCGATCGACGAACTCGCCGCCGAAAACCTCGTGGTGCGCCGCCAGGGCAAAGGCACATTCGTTGCGACGCACGCCGAGCAGCACGTCCAGTACCGCTTCCTGAAGCTGGTGCCCGATAGCGGCGACGTCGACACCGAAGGCCCCGCAGAGCGCGAGATCGTGGACTGCCGCCGCCAGCGCGCCACCGCCGACGTGGCGCGTGCGCTAGCACTGCGTACCGGCGACCCGGTGCTGCAGGTCCGGCGCGTGCTGGCGTACCGCGGCACGCCGACCATCCTGGAAGACCTCTGGCTGCCCGGCACCCCCTTCAAGGGACTCACAGCAGAGCGGCTGACCGCATGGCATGGGCCGATGTACGCGTTGTTCGAAACCGAATTCGGCGTGCGCATGGTGCGCGCCGAAGAAAAGATCCGCGCCGTGCTGCCCGACGCGGCGCAAGCTGCGCTGCTCGCAGTCTCCACGGCGACACCAGTGCTGAGCGTCGAAAGAGTCGCCCACACCTATCACGACACCCCGATGGAACTGCGCCGCGGCCTCTATCGCACGGACACGCACCACTACCGCAATGAGTTGGGATGAGCGCGCAGCATCCGACCGCGCCAGTGCGATGACCGGGCAACTTGAGCAGCGTGATGGTGCGTTGCAATAGAATTTTGAGTTGTTTGCATTTTTGCTACAGATCAAGCCGCCCCTCGAAAAATACCGAAAGCCCCCATGACAGAGCTGGCCACACCACCCCGACCGCCGCGGCGCGAGTTCCGCAATATCAACGCCATCACCGACCTGACCACCTACCGGCTCCCGCCGGCCGGCATCGTGTCGATCCTGCACCGCGTGAGCGGCGCGCTGATGTTCCTGCTGCTGCCCTTCATCATCTGGATGTTCGACACCTCTGTTTCATCCGAGATCTCGTTCGCCCGCTTCAAGGCCGCCTTCAACAGCGGCCTTGGTTTCGTTCCGGGCTGGTTCATCAAGCTGGTCGCACTCGCTCTGATCTGGGCTTACCTGCATCACATCATCGCCGGCCTGCGCCATCTGTGGATGGACGTGAGCCACGCCGCAGTGAGCAAGGAATTCGGCCGCAGCTCGGCCATCGCCACGCTCGCCATCAGCATCCTGCTGACCGTCGTCCTCGGCGCCAAGCTGTTTGGCCTGTACTGAAGGAGCACCCCATGTCTGTGAATTACGGCTCCAAGCGAATCGTCGTCGGCGCGCACTACGGTTTGCGCGACTGGCTCAGCCAGCGCATCACGGGCGCCCTGATGGCGCTCTTCACCGTCATCCTGCTGGCGCAGGTGATCTTCACGCGCGGACCCGTCGGCTACGACGCATGGGCCGGCATCTTCGCCTCGCAGTGGATGAAGGTTCTCACCTTCGTGGTGATCGCCTCGCTGCTGTATCACGTCTGGGTCGGCATGCGCGACATCTGGATGGACTACGTCCAGCCGGTCGGCATCCGCCTGGTGTGCCAGGTTTTCACGATCGTCTGGCTTGTAGCGTGCGCAGGTTGGGCCATTCAAGTGCTCTGGAGGGTGTGATGCCCCCACGCTTTTCGTTTCACATAATCGCTGCCCCCCGCGGGGGCGAGGCCTCCCTTGGGGCGGCCCGGCAGGAGTCCTGACCCCATGACCTACACCAAAGAACAAATCACCAAGCGGAAGTTCGACGTCGTCATCGTCGGCGCCGGCGGCTCCGGCATGCGTGCCTCGCTGCAGCTCGCTCGCGCCGGCCTCAACGTGGCCGTGCTGTCCAAAGTGTTCCCGACGCGCTCGCACACGGTCGCTGCCCAGGGGGGCGTCGGCGCCTCGCTCGGCAACATGAGCGAGGACAACTGGCACTTCCACTTTTACGACACGATCAAGGGCTCCGACTGGCTCGGCGACCAGGACGCGATCGAGTTCATGTGCCGCGAAGCACCGAAGGTGGTCTACGAGCTCGAGCACTTCGGCATGCCCTTCGACCGCAATCCGGACGGCACGATCTACCAGCGTCCCTTCGGCGGCCACACGGCCAACTACGGTGAAAAGCCCGTCCAGCGCGCCTGCGCAGCGGCCGACCGTACCGGCCACGCGATGCTGCACACGCTCTATCAGAAGAACGTCGAAGCGCGCACTCAGTTCTTCGTCGAGTGGATGGCGCTCGACCTGATCCGCGACGACGAAGGCGACGTGGTCGGCGTGACCGCGCTCGAAATGGAAACCGGCGACCTGCACATCCTGCAGGCCAAGACCGTGCTGCTCGCCACGGGTGGCGCAGGCCGCATCTTCGCGGCGTCGACCAATGCCTTCATCAACACCGGCGACGGCCTCGGCATGGCCGCACGCGCAGGCATTCCGCTGCAGGACATGGAGTTCTGGCAGTTCCACCCGACCGGCGTGGCCGGCGCCGGCGTGCTGCTGACCGAAGGTTGCCGCGGCGAAGGCGCGATCCTGCTGAACAGCAACGGCGAGCGCTTCATGGAACGCTACGCGCCCACGCTGAAGGACCTCGCACCGCGCGACTTCGTCTCGCGTTCGATGGATCAGGAAATCAAGGAAGGCCGCGGGTGCGGTCCGAACAAGGACTACGTGCTGCTCAAGCTGGACCATCTCGGTGCCGAGACGATCCACAAGCGCCTGCCTTCGGTGTACGAGATTGGCGTCAACTTCGCCAACGTCGACATCACGAAGGAACCGATCCCGGTCGTGCCCACCATCCACTACCAGATGGGCGGCATTCCGACCAACATCAACGGCCAGGTCGTCATCCAGAAGGGCGAGGAGAACAGTGCCGTCGTGAACGGCCTCTACGCAGTCGGCGAATGCTCCTGCGTAAGCGTGCACGGTGCCAACCGCCTGGGCACGAACTCGCTGCTCGACCTGCTGGTGTTCGGCCGCGCGGCGGGCAACCACATCGTCGAGTTCAACGACAAGCTCAAGGAGCACAAGGACCTCCCGGCCGATGCCGCCGACCGCACGTTGGAGCGCCTCAACCAGCTCGAACGCTCCACCAGCGGCGAATACGCGCAGGACGTCGCCAACGAGATCCGTTCGGTCATGCAGCAGCACGCCGCCGTGTTCCGCAAGCAGGCATCGATGGACGAAGGCGTGCAGAAGATTGCCGCCGTGCGCGAGCGCGTTGCAGCGGTCACGCTCAAGGACAAGTCGCGCGTGTTCAACACCGCTCGCATCGAAGCGCTGGAAGTCGACAATCTGATCGAAGTGGCGCAAGCCACGATGGTCTCGGCCGCCGCACGCAAGGAATGCCGCGGCGCCCACACGGTGGAAGACTACGAACGACCGGCCGACGACCCCGTCGCACCGCTGGGCCGCGACGACGCCAACTGGATGAAGCACACGCTCTGGTACAGCCAGGACAACCGCCTCTCGTACAAGCCCGTCAAGCTGCAGCCGCTGACAGTCGAGTCCGTGCCGCCCAAGGTCCGCACGTTCTAAGCCCACGAGAAAGCATCACAAGGTCATCACGATGAAGCGCACATTTCAAATCTACCGCTACGACCCGGACAAGGACGCCAAGCCCTACATGCAGACCGTCGAGATCGAACTCGACGGCCACGAGCGCATGCTGCTCGACGCCCTGATGAAGCTCAAGGCGCAAGATCCGACGCTGTCCTTCCGCCGCTCGTGCCGCGAAGGCGTCTGCGGCTCGGACGCCATGAACATCAACGGCAAGAACGGTCTGGCCTGCCTGACCAACATGCTGACGCTCAAGGGCACGATCGTGCTGAAGCCGCTGCCCGGCCTGCCGGTGATCCGCGACCTGATCGTGGACATGACGCAGTTCTTCAAGCAGTACAACTCGATCAAGCCCTACCTGCAGAACGACACGATTCCGCCCGAGAAGGAGCGCCTGCAGTCGCCCGAAGAGCGCGACGAGCTCAACGGCCTCTACGAGTGCATCCTGTGCGCAAGCTGCTCGACGAGCTGCCCGAGCTTCTGGTGGAACCCCGACAAGTTCGTGGGCCCTGCAGGCCTCCTGCAGGCTTACCGCTTCATCGCCGACAGCCGCGACGACGCGACCGGCGAGCGCCTGGACAACCTTGAAGACCCCTATCGCCTGTTCCGCTGCCACACGATCATGAATTGCGTGGACGTGTGCCCCAAGGGGCTGAATCCGACCAAGGCGATCGGCAAGATCAAGGAACTCATGGTGCGTCGCGCCATCTAGCGAGTTGAACCCCATGCAAGCCACCGACGACTTCGACCAGCCGATCAGCGAACGCGCGCTGAGCAAGCTGAAATGGCGTTGCCGGCGCGGCCTGCTCGAAAACGACCTGTTCATTGCGCGTTTCTTCGAACGACATGAAGCAAGCCTGACCCGCGGGCAGGCACAGGCACTGGAGACATTGATGGACCTGTCGGACAACGATCTGCTCGACCTTCTGCTTCGGCGAAAGGAGCCTGAGCCCGAATGGGCCGGGGCCGGGGTGGTCGCACTGTTGCAGCTGATGCGCACCGACGGCGCGCAATCCTTATCTTCCTGAACAATCCTTTGAAAGACACTCGAAATGAAAGCATCCGAGACCAAGGCCACTCTGTCGTTCAGTAACGGCGGACAGAACGTCGAGCTACCGATCTACAAGGGCACGATGGGCCCCGACGTGATCGACATCCGCAAGCTCTACGCCCAGACGGGCATGTTCACCTACGACCCGGGCTTCATGTCGACGGCCTCTTGCGAGTCGGCGATCACCTATATCGACGGCGACAAGGGCGAACTGCTGTACCGCGGCTACCCCATCGAGCAACTCGCGACCAACTGCGACTTCCTCGAGACCTGCCACCTGCTGCTCTACGGCGAACTGCCCAACGAGGGCCAGAAGGTCGGCTTCACCAAGCTCGTGACCAACCACACAATGGTCAACGAGCAGATGCAGTTCTTCCTGCGCGGCTTCCGCCGTGATGCGCACCCGATGGCCATCATGACCGGCCTGGTTGGCGCGCTCTCGGCCTTCTATCACGACAGCACGGACATCAATAATCCGAAGCACCGTGAGATCGCCGCGATCCGCCTGATCGCGAAGATGCCGACACTGGTCGCCATGGCCTACAAGTACACGGTGGGCCAGCCCTACATGTACCCGAAGAACGAACTCAGCTATGCAGGCAACTTCCTGCACATGATGTTCGCGACGCCGTGCGAAGAGTACAAGGTGAGCCCGGTTCTCGAGCGCGCGCTCGACCGCATCTTCATCCTGCACGCAGACCACGAGCAGAACGCCTCGACCTCAACCGTGCGCCTGTGCGGTTCGTCGGGCACGAACCCCTTCGCGGCGATCGCAGCGGGCGTGGCCTGCCTCTGGGGCCCGGCCCATGGCGGCGCCAACGAAGCGGCGCTCAACATGCTCTACGACATCCAGAAGGCTGGCGGCGTCGAGAAGATCGGCGAGTTCATCAAGCAGGTCAAGGACAAGAACTCGAACGTCAAGCTCATGGGCTTCGGGCATCGCGTCTACAAGAACTACGACCCGCGCGCCAAGCTGATGCAGGAAACCTGCAAGGAAGTGCTCGGCGAACTGGGCCTGGAAAACGACCCGCTGTTCAAGCTCGCCATGGCGCTCGAGAAGATTGCCCTCGAAGACGAGTACTTCGTTTCGCGCAAGCTCTACCCGAACGTCGACTTCTACTCGGGCATCGTGCAGCGCGCGATCGGCATCCCGGTGCCGCTGTTCACCGCCATCTTCGCTCTGGCCCGTACGGTGGGCTGGATTGCACAACTCAACGAAATGATCGGCGACCCCGACTACAAGATCGGCCGCCCGCGTCAACTGTTCGAAGGCTCGGCCAAGCGCGACGTGCAGCCCATCGCTCAACGCTGATCTTCCGTTCGACCCTCAACCAGGAAAGCTGCCTTCGGGCAGCTTTTTTGCGTTTTTGCTGACACGGACAGGCCGGCCAGGGCGATAAGTTTCATCGGGGGAATGAATCCATTCACCTTTTTCGCCAATTTGAACGAAGGAGTTCCATCATGAAGAAGCTTGCCGCGTTGATCACAGTCGCCTTTGCTTTCGCCGTTCCGCTGGCCGGTTGCAACACCATGAAGGGTGCCGGACAGGACATCCAGAAGGGCGGCGAAAAGATGGAGGATGCGGCGAAGAAGAAGCAGTAACGGCCCTGGGGCGCTCATCGCCCCACGGCAATGAAGTCATCGCGCATCGCGATGACTCCCACCCGAAAACGGAGAGAAAATACGGGCCTCCATCTCAGAACGAGATGCCAAAACCCGTATGACCTCCTCCGAACGCAGCTTCGCCCGGCGCATCGACCTTACGTCCTTGCAGTTGTTCGTGGCCGTCTGCGAACTGGGCAGCATCGGCCGTGCTGCCGAACGCGAATTCATCGCGGCCTCGGCGATCAGCAAGCGCCTGTCGGACCTCGAGGCCACGCTGGGCACCCCTCTCCTCTATCGCCATGCGCGCGGCGTCGACTTGACGCCCGCTGGCGAGAGCCTGCTCCATCATGCGCGTTCGGTGCTCTACAGCCTCGAAAAGATGCAGGGCGAACTCAGCGAGTACGCCGACGGCGTGCGTGGCCATGTGCGGGTGCACGCCAACATCTCGGCGATCGTGCAGTTCCTGCCTGAAGACCTCGGAGCCTTCACGCGCGAGCACGACGCGATCAAGATCGACCTCGAGGAACATCTGAGCAGCGAAGTCGTCCGCGCGGTGCACGAAGGCGCGGCCGACCTCGGCATCTGCCATCTCCCCGAAGGCGCGAGCGAACTGCAAAGCCTGCCATACCGCGAAGATGCATTGGTGCTGATCGTGCCGACGGGCCACCCTCTGGCAGGCCAACGCGCAATCGATTTCTCGGACTCGCTGGACTTCGACCATGTCGGGCTGCACACCAACAGTTCGATCTATGTCGCCATGCACCAGGCTGCCCTGGCCGCCAATCGCACGATCCGGCTGCGCATCCACGTGACGGGCCTCGACGCCATGTGCCGCATGATCGAGAACGGCCTCGGCGTCGGCGTGATGCCCCGCCGGGCCTTCGAATTGATGCGCGGTGGCATCGGCCGCAGCCTTCAGAGCGTGGCGCTCAACGATTCCTGGGCGGCACGCGAGATCCGGTTGATTGCACGCGACTTCTCGACGCTGCCGGTTGCGGCGCGCATGCTCGTCAAACACCTGCACACCCCGGCGGGGGCCACTGCCCAGTTCGCCGCCGCATAAGACAAATTCCTTCCCACGAAAGAGACCACCATGGCACGCACCCTCTACGACAAACTCTGGGACGAACACGTCGTCCACACCGAGGAAGACGGCACCGCGATCCTCTACATCGACCGGCACCTGGTCCATGAAGTGACCAGCCCGCAGGCCTTCGAAGGCCTGCGCGAAGCCGGCCGCAAGCTGTGGCGCATCAGCTCGGTCGTGGCCACGGCCGACCACAACACGCCGACCACCCACTGGGAACGCGGCTACGACGGCATCGAGGACCCGATCAGCAAGGAACAGATCACCACGCTCGACAGCAACATCAAGGAGTTCGGCGCCGCCGCGTTCTTTCCGTTCCTGAGCAAGCGCCAGGGCATCGTGCACGTGATCGGACCGGAATCGGGCGCCACGCTGCCGGGCATGACCGTGGTGTGCGGCGACTCGCACACGTCCACGCACGGCGCCTTCGGTGCACTGGCGCATGGCATCGGCACGAGCGAAGTCGAGCACGTCATGGCCACGCAGACCTTGCTCGCCAGGAAGGCGAAGAACCTGCTCGTGAAGGTCGACGGCAAGCTGCCGCTGGGCTGCACGGCCAAGGACATCGTGCTCGCCGTCATCGGCAAGATCGGCACTGCCGGTGGCACGGGCTACACGATCGAGTTCGCCGGCTCCGCCATCCGTGACCTCACGATGGAAGGCCGCATGACGGTCTGCAACATGGCGATCGAAGCCGGTGCACGCGCCGGGCTCGTCGCCGTCGACGAAAAGACCATCACCTACGTGAAAGGCCGCCCGCTCTCCCCCACCGGCGTCGAGTGGGACCAGGCGGTCGAGTACTGGAAGACGCTGCACTCGGACCCGGGCGCGCACTTCGACACGGTGGTCGAGTTCGACGCCGCGCAGATCAAGCCGCAAGTGACCTGGGGCACCTCGCCCGAGATGGTCGTTCCCGTGGATGGCCGCGTGCCCGATCCGGACAAGGAAAAAGACGCCAACAAGCGCGGCGCCATCGAGCGTGCGCTCACCTACATGGGCCTGGAGCCGAACAAGCCGATGAACGACATCCTCATCGACAAGGTGTTCATCGGCTCCTGCACCAACAGCCGCATCGAGGACATGCGGGAAGCTGCAGCCATGGTCAAGAAGCTCGGCCAGAGGGTCGCCAAGAACGTGAAGCTGGCGATGGTCGTTCCCGGGTCGGGCCTCGTGAAGGAGCAGGCCGAGCGCGAAGGCCTCGACCAGATCTTCAAGGCGGCAGGCTTCGAATGGCGCGAACCCGGCTGCTCGATGTGTCTCGCGATGAACGCCGACCGGCTCGAACCCGGCGAGCGCTGCGCATCGACCAGCAACCGCAATTTTGAAGGACGGCAAGGCGCCGGCGGTCGCACCCATCTCGTAAGTCCGGCCATGGCCGCGGCCGCGGCTGTGCATGGCCATTTCGTCGACGTCCGCCAATTCGCCTGAACCAGGAGCCAGACACCATGCAGAAATTCACAGTGCACAAGGGCCTCGTGGCGCCGATGGACCGCGAGAACGTCGACACCGACGCGATCATCCCCAAGCAGTTCCTGAAGTCGATTCGCAAGACCGGCTTCGGTCCGAACCTCTTCGACGCCTGGCGCTACCTGGACCCGGGCGAGCCCGGCCAGGATCCGACGACGCGCAAGCCCAACCCCGACTTCGTGCTGAACCAGCCGCGCTACGCGGGCGCCTCCGTGCTGCTCGCGCGCAAGAACTTCGGCTGCGGCTCGTCGCGCGAGCACGCGCCCTGGGCGCTGGACCAGTACGGTTTCCGCGCCATCATCTCGCCGAGCTACGCGGACATCTTTTTCAACAACAGCTTCAAGAACGGCCTGCTGCCGATCGTGCTGAGCGAATCCCAGGTCGCGCAACTCTTCGACGAAACCTTGGCCTTCCCGGGCTACAGCTTGACGATCGATCTCGAGCGCCAGGTCGTGATCAAGCCGGACGGCGTCGAGCTTCCGTTCGAAGTGCAGGCCTTCCGCAAGTTCTGCCTGATCAATGGGCTGGACGACATCGGCCTGACCCTGCGCCAAAAGGACAAGATCAAGGCCTTCGAGGCCGAGCGCCTGGCGAAGAAGCCCTGGCTCACGCACCAGTTGATCGCCTGAACCCTTCACTCTCTTCAGAACAGACTCTCATGAAAATCGCAGTTCTCCCCGGTGACGGCATCGGCACTGAAATCGTCGCCGAGGCGCTTCGCGTCCTCGAAGTGCTTGACCTCTCGTTCGAGACCGAATCGGCGTTGGTCGGCGGCGCGGCCTACGAGGCCCACGGCCATCCGCTGCCCGAATCCACGCTCAAACTCGCCAAGGAAGCCGACGCCGTGCTGTTCGGCGCGGTCGGCGACTGGAAGTACGATAAGTTGGAGCGGTCACTTCGGCCCGAGCAGGCCATTCTGGGCTTGCGCAAGAACCTCGGCCTGTTCGCCAACTTCCGTCCGGCCATCTGCTACGAGCAACTGGTGGACGCATCGAGCCTCAAGCCCGAACTGATCGCAGGCCTGGACATCCTCATCATTCGCGAGCTGACAGGCGACATATATTTCGGCCAGCCGCGCGGCCGCCGCACCGCGGTCGACGGCCACTTCCCGGGCGCCGAAGAAGCCTTCGACACGATGCGCTACTCGCGCCCCGAGGTCGAACGCATCGCCCACGTCGCATTCCAGGCGGCGCGCAAGCGCAGCAAGCGCGTGACCAGCGTCGACAAGGCCAACGTGCTGGAGACCTTCCAGTTCTGGAAGGACATCGTGACCGAGGTCGGCAAGGAATACCCCGACGTCGAGCTCGACCACATGTACGTCGACAACGCGGCCATGCAACTGGTCAAGGCGCCGAAGAAATTCGACGTGGTGGTCACCGGCAACATGTTCGGCGACATCCTGTCCGACGAGGCCGCGATGCTCACGGGGTCGATAGGCATGCTTCCGTCCGCATCGCTCAATTCGAGCAACCAGGGCCTCTACGAGCCCAGCCACGGCAGCGCGCCAGATATCGCCGGGAAAGGGGTTGCCAACCCATTGGCTACAATCCTGTCCGCTGCCATGATGCTTCGCTTCTCCCTCAACCAGCCCCAGGCTGCCGACCGGATCGAGTCGGCGGTCAAGCACGTGCTGGCGCAGGGACTGCGCACGGCAGACATCTGGTCCGCAGGGACCACCAAGGTCGGCACCCGCGAAATGGGCGATGCTGTGGTGGCTGCCATCACGAAAAAGACGATTACCGGCTAACCGCAGCCCGATTCGTCACGCCCTCCCCCGGCTCTGACGAGCCGGGCACAAAGAGAAGACAACTTTCTTTTTTACAAGGGCAAACTGAAATGGCGAACGCAAATCAACCTCTGGTCGGCCTGGTGGGCTGGCGCGGCATGGTCGGCTCGGTCCTCATGGACCGCATGCAGGCCGAAGGCGACTTCGGACTGATCGAGCCGGTCTTCTTCTCGACGTCCAATGCCGGCGGCAAGGCCCCGGCGATGGCGAAGAACGAAGCCACGCTCCAGGACGCGCACGACATCGACGCACTGAAGAAGTGCGACATCATCGTCACCGCGCAGGGCGGCGACTACACGACCGAAGTCTTCCCCAAGCTGCGTGCAGCCGGCTGGAAGGGCCACTGGATCGACGCAGCCTCCACGCTGCGCATGAACGACGATGCGATCATCGTGCTCGATCCGGTCAACCTCCCCGTCATCCAGAACGCACTGGCGAAGGGCGGCAAGAACTGGATCGGCGGCAACTGCACCGTCAGCTGCATGTTGATGGGCGTCGGCGCCCTCTACAAGGCCGGCCTGGTCGAGTGGATGACCAGCATGACCTACCAGGCCGCTTCCGGCGGCGGCGCCCAGCACATGCGCGAACTGCTGACCCAGTTCGGCACGATCAACGCCGAAGTGCGCGCCCTGCTGGATGATCCGAAGTCGGCCATCCTCGAAATCGACCGCAAGGTGCTCGCCAAGCAGCAGTCGCTGACCGCCGCGGAAACGGCGAACTTCGGCGCGCCGCTCGGCGGCAGCCTGATCCCGTGGATCGACAAGGATCTCGGCGACGGCATGAGCAAGGAAGAGTGGAAGGGCGGCGCCGAAACCAACAAGATCCTCGGCCAGGGCGCTGGCTTCGGAACGGCGGCGACGCCGGTCGACGGCTTCTGCGTGCGCATCGGCGCCATGCGCTGCCACAGCCAGGCGCTGACCTTCAAGCTCAAGAAGGACGTCCCGGTGGCCGACATCGAGGCGCTCATCGCGGCGGACAACGATTGGGTCAAGGTCGTGCCGAACTCCCGCGAGGCCACGGTCAAGGACCTGACCCCCGTCGCCGTCACCGGAACGATGACGATCCCCGTCGGGCGCGTGCGCAAGCTGGCCATGGGCCCCGAATACGTCGGCGCCTTCACCATTGGCGACCAGCTGCTGTGGGGCGCGGCGGAACCGCTTCGCCGCATGCTGCGCATCCTC
This sequence comes from Variovorax sp. J22R115, assembly GCF_030317005.1. Lineage (NCBI taxonomy): Bacteria > Pseudomonadati > Pseudomonadota > Betaproteobacteria > Burkholderiales > Comamonadaceae > Variovorax > Variovorax sp. J22R115. Next base: position 130,071 of record NZ_JASZYM010000014.1, read on the forward strand.
CTGGAGGCTTAAAACGGGGAGCGCGTACCTCGTGGTGCGCGCTCCGTTGCTACGCCGCAACGGCGGATGCATGACGAAGTTTGCACGCACTGGGTAGATAACGCCTGTCGCCTTGTCAGTGCGGGGTGATGATGTTAACGTCCTCTTACACTTTTGGGCCGAGCTGCCCCCTAACAGCATGACACGACATCCGTTGCCTGCGGCCCGCCCTTCGGCCATCCGCCCGACTCCGACGATTTCTGGTCGGAACCAGCTTTCCCTTCTCAGTGCTGCTGTTGCTTTGGCCCTGGGCGCGTTCGGCGCCGATGCCAGCGCTTTGGCGCTGGGTCGGCTGAACGTCCAGTCAGCGCTCGGCGAGCCGCTCCGCGCGGAAATCGAAGTCACGGAGATCACGCCCGCAGAGGCAGACGGCCTGAAGGTCAACATCGCTTCGTCCGAGGCCTTCCGCTCTGCCGGCGTCCCCTACAACTCCGCACTGCTGGATGTGCGCGTCGGCGTGCAGAAGCGCGCCGACGGGCGCTACGTGGTGCGCCTGTCCAGCAACCGCCTGGTCAGCGAGCCCTTCATCGATCTTCTGCTCGAAGCCAACTGGGGTTCGGGCCGGATCATGCGCGACTACACGGTGCTGCTCGATCCCCCGGCCAGTCGCCAAGCCGCCAGAACCGCTCCCATCGCGCCGACCGCGCCTCAAATCAGTCCGACACCGCCGCTGGCCGTCGTTCCGGCGGTGGTTCAAGCGCCCGCACCCCGCAGGCAGCGACCGGCTTCCGTCGCCGCGGTCACGCCGACGGAAGCCGATACGGTTCGCACCGGAGGCGGCGAGCAGGTCACCGTGCGCCCCGGCGACACCGCCAGCAAGATCGCAGGCGCGTACAAGCCCACCGAGGTCTCGCTCGACCAGATGCTCGTGGCCCTGCTGCGTGCCAATCCCAACGCGTTCATTGGCGGCAACATCAATCGAATCAAGGCGGGCGCGGTACTGGAAATGCCTGGCGCATCGCAGGCCGAAGCTGTTGCGCCGGCTGAAGCACGCCGCACCGTGACCGCGCAGAGCCAGGACTTCAGCGAATACCGCCGCCGCCTGGCCGACAACGCACCGACTTCGCAGCAGGCCGATGCCGGCCGCCAGGCTTCGGGGAAGGTGGATGCGAATGTCGAGGACCGTAATGCGGCCAACGCGCCGACCGACAAGCTCAAGATCTCGCAAGGCATCGCACCTGGCCGTGCGACCGAAGAGCAGCTCGTGCAGGCACGCCAGGAGCAGGCGAACAAGGCGCGCGTCGCCGAATTGTCCAAGAACATCGAGGACATGAACAAGCTGAAGGCCGAGACGGGCAAGTCGCCTTCGACCGCAGCAAGCCCCGCACCCGCTACACCGGCTCCGACGGCCGCGGCTCCGGCAACTCCCGCACCGGCAGTTGCAGCCGCCCCAGCCGCGACCGCAGCACCTGCCGCGACAGTTGCGCCCGCCCCAGCTGCCGCAACGCCGCCGGCCGTTGTCGCGCCCGCTGCAACCGTGACAGCCGCTCCTGGCACTGCCGCAGCGCCCTCGGCGGAGCCCTCCACAGCAGCGGCCCCGGCCGCTGCGAGTCCAGCACCCGTGCCGGCAGCAGCGCCGGTCGCCGCCAATCCGGTCAAGGCAGCACCACCCCCGCCACCTCCGCAGCCCAGCTTCTTTGCCGAACTGATGGAGAACCCGCTCATGGTCGGCGCTGCGGCGTTGATCGCCTTGCTGATCGGCTTCTTGCTCTATCGCGTATTGGGCCGCAAGCGCCGTGACGCCGGCGACAGCGTGTTCATCGAAAGCCGCATCCCCAAGGATTCGTTCTTCGGCGCCAGCGGTGGCGAATCGGTCGATACGAAAAACCGCGGCAATTCCGTGGTGTCCTCGCTGTCGTACTCGCCGAGCCAGCTGGATGCTGGCGACGTCGATCCGGTGGCCGAAGCCGACGTGTACCTTGCCTACGGCCGCGACCTGCAAGCAGAGGAAATCCTCCGCGAAGCGTTGCGCGTCAACCCGGAACGCACGGCGATCCATCTCAAGCTGCTCGAAATCCACGCCAAGCGTCGTGACCTGCGCGCCTACGAGGCACTCGCCGCCGACGTGCACAAGCTGACAGGCGGCACCGGCTCCGAGTGGAACCGCGTCGTCGAACTGGGCAAGGACCTCGATCCGGGCAATCCGCTGTATGAGACGGGAAGCCGCGGCGTATCGGCCGCCGAAGCCGCTGCTTTCGCAGGAACGCTGGCTGCCGCGACAGCAACGGCGCCCGCGGCATCGACCGCACCTGTTGCCAGCCTTGTCGAAGAGCCTGAAGCTGCGGCACCGCCACCGGCCTTCGTGCCTTCGGTCGCTCCGCTGGACTTCGACCTGGATCTGAGCAAGCCATCGGTGGCGCCGGCTACCGCGCCGGCGCCGCTCAGCGCCAGCCTTCCGCCTGCTGCCGCGACCCCGCCGGCGGAGCCCTTCATGTCGACCCTGCGCGAAGCACCCCGCGCCATTCCGGCCGCGATGGGCATGAATGGCGTCAACGGCCACATGAACGGAAACGCCGCGGCCAGGCTCGACCTCGAGAACGACTTCGACACAGCCCCTGGCGCCCTCGAACCGGCCACACGTGCTCCGTCGCTTCCTGAAGAAGAGCGCACGCAGCCGGCGCCCCTGCGCGCTGGCCTGCCGGCGGATTCCGGCTTCATCGAATTCGACATGAGCTCGCTGGCCGGCCTGTCGGGCCGCCCCCCCGCCGACACTGAGCGCGGCCGCCTCGAACCGCTCGAAGAAAGTGGTGAAAGCCCCCACGCGATCAAGCTTTCGCTGGCACGCGAACTCAAGGCGTTGGGCGACGTCGAAGGCGCCCGGTCGTTGGTCGAGGAAGTGGCTGCCGAAAGCTCCGGCGACATCAAGGCCGAAGCCAAGCAACTGCTCGGCCAGTTGCACTGAGTGGCCGCGCGGCCGCCCAATTCACCGTGAGGCTGGCGCTCGGCGTCCGCTACAACGGCCAGGCGTACGAGGGCTGGCAGAGCCAGCTCTCGGGCCGCACTGTTCAGGACAAGCTGGAAGCGGCACTCGCTCAATTTGCCGCGCAGCCCATCTCCACGCTCTGCGCCGGCCGCACCGATGCCGGTGTCCATGGCCTGATGCAGGTGGTGCATTTCGACACGTCCGTCGAGCGCACGCCCTTCTCCTGGGTGCGCGGCACCAACCGCTTCCTTCCCGGCGATATCGCGGTGCAATGGGCACAACCCGTCCCGGACCAGTTCCACTGCCGCGCGAGCGCGCTGGCACGCCGCTATCTCTATGTGCTCTCGCAATCGCCGGTCAGGCCGAGCCTCGACGCCGGCCGGGTCGGCTGGTCGATGCATCCGCTCGACAGTGATGCGATGCGGACGGCCGCCGAGATGCTGCTGGGCCAGCACGACTTCAGCTCGTTCCGCGCTTCGGCCTGCCAGGCGCGGTCACCCGTCAAGGACGTGCGTCGGATCGCAATCACCCGACACGGCGAAACCGAGCGTTGTCGCTGGCATTTCGAGTTCGAGGCCGATGCCTTTCTCCACCACATGATCCGCAACATCATGGGTTGCCTGGTGCGCATCGGCCGCGGTGACGAGCGTCCAGAGTGGATGGGCGAAGTGCTGGAAGCACGCAGCCGCGTCGTCGCAGCGCCGACCTTCTCGCCCAACGGGCTCTATTTCGTGGGCCCGCTGTATGCGGCCGGTTGGGGCTTGCCGCCCGAAGCAACGATGGAGGGCACGGGCGCTGCGTATGATGGCCCGCCATGACTGCCGCCGTCGCCACTGCCCGTACCCGAATCAAGATCTGCGGACTCACCCGTGAGCAGGATGTGGACGCCGCCGTCCACGCTGGTGCCGATGCAGTCGGCTTCGTCCTTTATCCGGCCAGCCCGCGCGCAGTGACGGTCGAACGCGCGGCCCAGTTGGCCGCGCGCCTGCCGCCGTTCATGACACCGGTGCTGCTGTTCGTCAATGAATCCGCCGAAAACACCGTGGATACGCTCTCCAAAGTGCCTGGTGCCATCGCCCAGTTTCACGGCGATGAATCGCCCATCCAGTGCTGGGATGGCTGCGGCCAGGGCGCCTACCGGTTCATGCGCGCGGCCCGCATTCCGCTCGGTGCGGCCGGCGCCGGCTTCGACCTCGTAAAATACGCGTCCGATTACTCCCGCGCCCAGGCCATCCTGCTCGACGCTCATGTCGAAGCGTATGGCGGTGGCGGCAAGGCATTCGATTGGTCACTTCTTCCACCCGCCGTCGACGCTCACCTCGTCTTGAGTGGTGGGCTCACACCTGCAAACGTGGGCGATGGCATTCGTCAGCTGCGGACGCGCTGCAAATCGCTGTCCGTTGACGTGAGTTCGGGCGTCGAGGCCTCCAAGGGCATCAAGGACGCCGCAAGGATTCGCGATTTCGTCGCCGCCGTGCAGGCGGCCGATGCCTCTTCCTAGTTTGCCGCTGGCCGCCGCCTCGATCGTCTGGCGCCGGCCAGCCCACCGATCGAGACCATGAACACCTACCAGCAACCCGACGCCAGCGGCCACTTCGGCATCTACGGCGGCACCTTTGCCAGCGAAACGCTGACCCACGCGATCAGTGAACTTCGAGACGCCTACGCGAAGTACAAGGACGACCCCCAGTTCCAGGCCGAGTTCCACTACGAGCTTGCGCATTTCGTGGGCCGGCCTTCGCCGATCTACCACGCAGCGCGCACCAGCCGCGAAATGGGCGGCGCACAGATCTACCTGAAGCGCGAGGACCTGAACCACACCGGCGCCCACAAGGTGAACAACACCATCGGCCAGGCGATGCTTGCCAAGCGCATGGGCAAGCCCCGGGTGATCGCCGAGACCGGCGCCGGCCAGCACGGCGTGGCCACCGCCACCATCTGTGCGCGGTATGGCCTCGAATGCGTGGTCTACATGGGCAGCCAGGACGTCAAGCGCCAAAGCCCCAACGTCTACCGCATGAACCTGCTGGGCGCGACAGTGGTGCCGGTCGAATCCGGCAGCAAGACCCTGAAGGACGCGCTCAACGAAGCGATGCGCGACTGGGTCACCAATGTCGAGAACACCTTCTACATCATCGGCACGGTGGCCGGCCCACACCCCTACCCAACCATGGTGCGCGACTTCCAGAGCGTGATCGGCAACGAGTGCATCGAGCAGATGCCTGCCATGCTGGCCGCGCAGGGCATCACGGGCGAAGCCGAGGGCAGGCAGCCCGACGTGGTGGTCGCCTGCGTGGGCGGCGGCAGCAACGCGATGGGCATCTTCCACCCCTACATCCCGTTCGCGGGCACTCGCCTGATCGGCGTCGAAGCAGCGGGGGAAGGGCTGGACAGCGGCAAGCATTCGGCCTCGATCCTTCGCGGCAGCCCCGGCGTTCTGCATGGCAACCGCACCTACCTGCTTCAGAACGAAGACGGCCAAGTGACCGAAACCCACAGCATCAGCGCGGGCCTCGACTATCCCGGAGTCGGCCCCGAACATGCCTATCTGGCGGACATCGGCCGCGCTGAGTACGTCGGCGTCACCGACAGCGAAGCGCTCGAAGCCTTCCACTACCTGTGCCGCACAGAAGGCATCATCCCGGCGCTCGAATCGAGCCATGCGATGGCCTACGCGATGAAGCTTGCGAAGACCATGCGCGCGGACCAATCGATCCTGGTCAACCTTTCGGGCCGCGGAGACAAGGACATCGGCACGGTCGCCGATCTGTCGGGCGTGGACTTCTACGATCGGCCGTCGATGCGCGGCCTCAGCGTGAAGGGAGGCAAGGCATGAGCCGCATTGCTGCAACCTTCGAAGCCTTGCAGAAGGATGGACGCAAGGCTCTGATCCCGTACGTGACGGCCGGCTTCCCCTTCGCCGACATCACTCCCGAACTCATGCACGGCATGGTCGAGGCGGGTGCCGACGTGATCGAGCTCGGCGTTCCCTTCTCCGATCCGATGGCTGACGGCCCGGTGATCCAAAGTGCCGGCGAGGCCGCGCTGGCGCTGGGCATCGGCATGAAGCAGGTGCTGGCCATGGTCACCGCCTTCCGGAAGAAGGACGACCGCACGCCGGTCGTGCTGATGGGCTATGCCAACCCGGTCGAGCGCTACGACCTCGTGCACGGCAAGGGAAGCTTCGTCCGAGACGCAGCCGCTGCGGGCGTCGATGGCTTGCTCGTGGTCGACTACCCGCCCGAAGAGTGCGAGGATTTCGCCGCCGAGCTTCAGGCCCACCATATCGACCTGATCTTCCTGCTTGCGCCCACGAGCACCAGCGAGCGCATGGCCCAGGTCGGCCGCATCGCGACCGGCTACGTCTACTACGTCTCGCTCAAGGGCGTGACGGGCGCCGGGCACCTCGACACCGAGGCGGTCGGCCAGATGATTCCGCGCATCCGCCAGCACGTGAAGGTGCCGGTCGGCGTGGGCTTCGGCATCCGCGATGCACGCACGGCGCAAGCGGTCGGCTCCACGGCCGATGCGGTCGTGATCGGCTCCCGCATCATCCAGCTGATCGAGGACCAGCCCCGCGATGCCGTAGTGCCGCGGGTGCGCGAGTTCCTGGCCGAGATCCGCCAAGCGCTTGACGCGCTGCCCGCCGCCACGCCCAAGAACGCGGCTGGCCGATAATCCACGCCAACACTAGGAGCCCCCATGAGCTGGCTTGAAAAACTGCTACCCGCCAAGATCGCGCCCTCCGACCCGAGCGAGCGCCGCCAGATGCCGGAAGGCCTCTGGATCAAGTGCCCGAGTTGCGAAACCGTGCTCTACAATACGGATCTCGAGCACAACCAGAACGTCTGCCCGAGCTGCGGCCACCACCATCGCATCGGCGCCCGCGCGCGGCTCGATGCCTTCCTGGACGCTGAAGGCCGTTACGAAGTGGGGCAGGAGGTCTTGCCCGTCGACGCCCTCAAGTTCAAGGACAGCCGCAAGTACCCCGAGCGGCTCAAGGAAGCGCTCGAGAACACCGGCGAGACCGACGCACTCGTCGTGATGGGCGGCTCCGTGCACAGCATCAACGTGGTGGTCGCCTGCTTCGAGTTCGACTTCATGGGCGGCAGCATGGGCAGCGTGGTCGGAGAGCGATTCGTGCGCGGCGTCGAGACCGCCATCGAGCAGAAGGTCCCCTTCATCTGCTTCACCGCCACCGGCGGTGCTCGCATGCAGGAAGGCTTGCTGTCCCTGATGCAGATGGCGAAAACCAACGCATCGCTCACCCGCCTCGCGAAGAAGGGTCTGCCCTATATCAGCGTGCTGACCGATCCAACCATGGGTGGTGTGAGCGCAGGCTTCGCCTTCGTCGGCGACGTGGTCATCGCCGAACCCAAGGCGCTGATCGGCTTTGCCGGCCCGCGCGTGATCGAGTCCACCGTGCGTGTGACCCTGCCCGAAGGCTTCCAGCGGGCGGAGTTTCTGCAAACCAAGGGTGCGATCGACTTCATCTGCGATCGCCGCGAACTGCGCAAGACGGTCGCGAACACGCTCGCCATGCTGCTACGCCAACCCGCCGACGCTGTAGTCTGACCCGATCGCCTGGGGCGCGGGCTAGCGCCCCAGGGTGAAGACCGAGCCCATCACGTTGCCGAGGATGATCGCGCCGACCTGCAGAATCACGATGGCGGCCAGCGGCGACAAGTCGACCCCACCCACCAGCGGGATGAAGCGCCGCAGCGGACGCACCAGCGGCTCCGCGAGCCGCGCGATCAGGTCGTGCAGCATCGACGAGGCGTTCGGCACCCACGACAGGACGGCGTAGACGATCAGCAAGGCGGTGAGCCCCGACACCGCGAGTTGCAGCAAGCCGATCAACGACACCAGTGGCAGGATCGCCCAGCGCTCCAACGTCCCCATCAGCATCCAGAGCAGCAAGAACTTCACCAGCACCAACAGCCATGCAGCCACCGTGCTCGCCAAATCCCAGCGCTTGACCGACGGCACGACGCGCCGTAGCGGCAGCACGATCCAGTCGGTGACCGCGAACACGAACCGCCCCAGGGGATTCCCGAAGGGCACGCGGTGGTATTGCATGTAGAGACGCAGCAGACAAGCGCCGCCCAGAAGGCCGACGATCACGTCGAGCAGGAACGAAGGAATCTGATAGAACATGGCGCGAGGTCGTGAGCGGAATGCGATGATAGCCACGCAAGGTTCATCGATGACGACACAACCCCTTCTGAGCTCCCTCCCCTTGTTTCCCCTGGGCACCGTGCTGTTCCCCGGCGGCCTCCTGCCCTTGCGGATCTTCGAGGTGCGCTACCTCGACATGATCGGCAAATGCCACAAGGCCGGCTCGCCCTTCGGCGTGGTCAGCCTCACGCAGGGATCGGAAGTCCGCAGGGCTGGCGCGGAAGCCGAAAGCTTTGCGACGCTCGGCACGCTCGCCGTCATCCGCGAGTTCGAAATGCCCCAGTCGGGCCTCATGCAGATCGAATGCGTCGGCACACAGCGTTTTCGCGTCCGCTCCAGCGAATTGCAGAAGTACGGACTGTGGACAGCCGAGGTCGAGTCCGTGCCCGACGACATCGCCCTGGAAGTCCCCACAGACCTCCAGCACGCGGCCAACGCGCTGCGCCGCCTGGTCGACACGCTCGAAGAACGACGGCGCATCGAGGGTGACGAAAGCGTTCGCCTGCCCATCGCGCAGCCCTATCGCTTCGAAGATTGCGGCTGGGTCGCCAATCGCTGGTGCGAGTTGCTGCCGATGCAGGCCGAACTCAAGCAGCGGTTGATGGAGCTCGACAGCCCGCTCATGCGCCTGGAATTGGTCAGTGATTTGCTCGCGCGCACCGGTATCGCTGAATAGCTTGCTATAACTTCAATAGCACTCGATGCAGCATCGGTGAGCGCTGCAGACCGGTCCTCCGCGGAGCCCGGGCGGCTAAAATGGTGGGTTGCGCGCGCTCCCGCCCGTGCCCCATCCTGCTTCCCCATGTCCGACCATCTGACCCCCTCCGTACCCGTTCCTGCCTCCACGCCAGCCGCCGCGACCGACGACAACCAGCTCATTGCCGAACGGCGTGAAAAGCTCAAGGCGCTGCGTGCCGCCCAGGCCGAAGGCAAGGGTGTCGCCTTCCCGAACGACTTCAAGCCGGGCGACCGCGCCGCCGCGCTCGTCGCGGCACACGGCGAGACCCCGTCCGACGTGCTCGAAGCGACCCCCATCGCGGTCAGCGTGGCTGGCCGCATGATGCTGAAGCGGGTGATGGGCAAGGCCAGCTTCGCGACGATCCAGGACGCCACGGGCCGCATCCAGCTCTACATCACCCGCGACGCGGTCGGCGAAGAGGCCTACACCGAATTCAAGCACTGGGACCTCGGGGACATCGTCGGCGCCGAAGGCTCGGCGTTCAAGACCAAGACCGGCGAACTCTCGGTCAAGGTCACGAAGCTCCGGCTCTTGACCAAGAGCCTGCGCCCGCTGCCGGACAAGTTCCACGGCATGGCCGACCAGGAACAGAAGTACCGCCAGCGCTATGTCGACCTGATCACCGATTCCACGGCACGCGAGCGATTCGCGGCACGCAGCCGTGCCGTGAGCGCGTTGCGCGAGTTCATGGTGGCCAACGACTTCCTCGAAGTCGAGACGCCCATGCTGCACCCCATTCCCGGCGGCGCGAACGCCAAGCCCTTCAAGACGCACCACAACGCGCTCGACCAGGAGATGTTCCTGCGCATCGCGCCCGAGCTCTACCTGAAGCGGCTGATCGTCGGCGGCTTCGAGCGCGTGTTCGAGATCAACCGGAGCTACCGCAACGAAGGCATTTCGGTGCGGCACAACCCCGAGTTCACCATGATGGAGTTCTACGCGGCCTACTGGAACTACCGCGACCTGATGGACTTCACCGAGACGCTGATCCGCACGATCGCCGACAAAGCGGTAGGCACCCAGCAGCTGACCTACCAGGGCAAGGCGGTCGATCTGACCCAGCCCTTCGAACGGCTCACGATCCGCGAGGCGATCCTCAAGCACACCGATGCCGACACGAACGTGGATGACGCCACCTGGCTGATCAACGCGCTGCGCAAGATCGGCCTGAGCGAGGAAAAGGACAAGCTCTCGCAGCGCAGCCTCGCCAGCCTGCAGGTGATGTACTTCGAGGAGACGGTCGAGGAAAAGCTCTGGCAGCCGACTTTCATCATGGAGCACCCCACCGAGATCTCGCCGCTGGCACGTGCCAACGACGAACGCCCGGAAGTGACGGAACGCTTCGAGCTCTACATCACCGGCCGCGAGTTCGGCAATGGCTTCAGCGAACTCAACGACGCCGAAGACCAGGCCGCGCGCTTCAACGCGCAGGTCGCGGCCAAGGACAGCGGTGACGACGAAGCCATGTTCTACGACCACGATTTCGTGCGCGCGCTCGAATACGGCATGCCACCGACCGGCGGCTGCGGCATCGGCATCGACCGCCTGATGATGCTGCTGACCGACTCGCCGAGCATCCGCGACGTGATTCTGTTCCCTGCGCTGCGTCGGGAATCTTGAGTACGCGCGCACCTGCCATCGGGATCGACTTCGGCACGTCGAACTCCGCAGTCGCCTTCGTGGCGGACAACGGGCTGGCGCGCCCGTTGACGCTCGAAGGCTCGGCCACCGCCATCCCGACCGCCCTCTTCTTCAATGCCGAGGATCGCAGCACGCACTTCGGCCGCGATGCCATCGCGCATTACCTCTCGGGCACCGAAGGCCGGCTCATGCGCTCGCTCAAGAGCCTGCTGGGCAGCTCGCTCATGCAGGAGCAGACGGAGATCCTGAATGAACGGGTCAGCTTCGAGGACATCGTCACCCTCTTCCTGTCGGAACTCGGGGCGCGCGCCCGCAAGGAGCTTGGCGCACAACCCGGGCGCGTGGTGATCGGCCGGCCGGTCCGATTCGTCGACGACGACGAGGAGCGCGACAGGCTGGCCGAAGACACCCTGCGCCGGGCCGCACTGAACGCCGGGCTCGGTGACGTCGAGTTCCAGTACGAACCGATCGCGGCGGCCTTCGACTACGAGCGCCGCGTCAGCCGCGAATCGCTGGTGCTGATCGTCGACATCGGCGGCGGCACGTCCGACTTCACGGTCGTGCGCCTGGGCCCCGAGCGCACGGCGCACGCCGACCGGACCAGCGACGTGCTGGCGACCACCGGCGTACACATCGGCGGCACCGACTATGACCAGCGCCTCAGCCTCGAGTGCGTGATGCAGCACCTCGGCTTTCGGCACATCGGGCCGCAGGGCCGCGAAGTGCCGAGCAGAACCTTCTTCGACCTGTCGTCCTGGCACCTGATCAACTGGCTCTACGCGCCCAAGGCGATCCGGCAGGTGCAAGACCTGCGCACGAGCTACCTGGACATGCGCCTGCACGAACGCCTGGTGAATGTGCTGGTCGATCGGCAAGGGCACCGAATCGCCAGCGAAGTCGAGGAGGCGAAGATCCGCACCTCCATGACGAACGATGGGGTGGCGATCGACCTGTCCTGCGCGGAGCCGGGCCTGAGTGCGGCACTCGGCGCCGACGACATGGCGCGTCATCTTTCCGCGCTGCTCGACAGCGTGGTCGCTTGCGCGCGTGACTGCGTGCGGCGCGCGGACCTTGCTGAAGGCAAGCTCGACGCGATCTACCTGACCGGCGGCTCTTCCGCATTGCGCCCCTTTCAGAGGGCGTTGGGGGCTGCGTTTCCGGGCACGAAACTGGTCGAAGGTGACCTGTTCGGTGGCGTTGCCGCTGGCCTGGCCTATGCCGCCGCCAACGCGCGGACGCCGCAAACCGCATGAAGTACCTTGCCGCGTATCCCGCGGCGCTGCGCGCCCAGGTCGAGCAGCTGATCGTGCAAGGTCGCCTGGGCGAGTGGCTGCAGAAGCGCTACGGCAGCACGCACGACATCCGCACCGACCGAGCGCTCTACGACTATGTGAACGATCTCAAGAGCCAGTTCATGCGAAACGCCGAGCCGCTCTCCAAGGTCGCCTTCGACAACAAGCTCCACGTGATCCGCAACGCGCTCGGCACCCACACGACCGTCTCGCGCGTGCAGGGCAGCCGGCTGAAATCCAAGCGAGAGATCCGCGTGGCGAGCCTGTTCAAGGAAGTGCCGGTCGAATGGCTGCGCATGATCGTCGTGCACGAGCTCGCTCACATGAAGGAGCGCGAACACGACAAGGCCTTCTATCAGCTCTGTGCCCACATGGCGCCGGACTACCACCAGCTGGAGTTCGACTTGCGCCTGTATCTAACGCATCTCGACGGCGGCGGCGAGCGGCTCTGGTCGGCAGCCGCCTGAGCACGCACGCCAGTGCTAGGGACGCGGAAGTATCTCGATGGCGCGTCGATACGCGGGCGATTGCTGCAGCGCGCCCCAATCCGATGCGGGAGCACGCGGCAGCAGGCTTCGCCGGCGCGACTCGCTGGCTGCACGCGGCGTCCATCGGCCGCTGCGCTGTGCGGCAGCGAAACCGTCAAGCATTTCGTCCAGAGCAGCGCCTTCGCCGATGCTCTGGTTGCACAGCAAGGCCAGGTCACAGCCCGCCGCGAGCGCGGCAAGCGCGGCGTCCGCGTAGCTCAACAGCTCACCATTGACGCGGCGCGCTGCCTCCATGCTGAGATCATCGCTGAACACCGCGCCGTCGAAGCCGAGCTTGCCGCGCAAGATCTGCTGCAGCCACTTCGATGAAAAGCCGGCCGGTCGGTCGTCCACCTTCGGATAGATCACGTGGGCCGGCATCACCGCGGCGAGCGTGCCTGTCAGCCAATCGTAGGGTCGCGCATCGTCGGCGAGGATCGCCTTGAGGCTGCGCCGGTCCACGGGGATCGCGACGTGTGAATCGGCCTTGACGAAACCGTGCCCCGGAAAATGCTTGCCGCAATTGGCCATGCCCGCTTGCAGCAGACCGTGCATCAAGCTCCTGGCAAGCATTGCGACCACGCGCGGATCGCGGTGAAAACTGCGGTCGCCGATGACGCTGCTTTCGCCGTAGTCCAGGTCGAGCACCGGCGTGAAGCTGAAATCGACGCCGCAGGCCCGAAGCTCGGCCGCCAGAACGTGGCCGCAGGCGACGGCAACCTGGGTCGCACGCAGGGCATCTTTCATCCAGAGCTCGCCGAGCACGCGCATCGGCGGCAGGCGCGTGAAGCCATCCGTGCGAAAGCGTTGCACGCGGCCGCCTTCATGGTCCACGCAGATCAGGATGTCGGGACGCAGCGCCTTGATCTCGGCATTGAGGGCGGTCATCTGCGCCCGGTCGTGCCAGTTGCGCGCGAAATGGATCACGCCGCCCACCAGCGGGTCGGCGAGCCGGCGACGATCGGCCGCGGTCAATTCGGTGCCCGCCACGTCGATGATCAGAGGGGCATGCAGTGCGTTGTCGGTCATTCTTGGCGTTCGACCACGACGAAGCTCGCCGCGTAGTCGGTTTCATCGGTGACGGTCACGTGGGCGCTCAAGCCCTCCGCTTCGAACCATTCCTTGAGGCCGCCGTGCAGGACGATCACGGGCTTGCCGCTTTTCAGATTGGCGATCTCGCACAGGCGCCAGCTCATCGGCATGCGCATGCCCGTGCCGATGGCCTTGCTGAACGCCTCCTTGGCGGAGAAGCGCGTGGCCAGGTAGCGCAGGCCGCGCTGGGGCCAGCGTGCGCTGCGGGCCTGCCAGACCGCGTACTCGGCGTCGCTCAGGACCTTCTGGGGGAAACGATCGCCCTGGCGCTCGAGGGTCGCGGCGATGCGCCGGACATCGCAGATATCGGTGCCGATGCCGTAGATCACTTGGCTTCGGCGATGCGCTGCAGGTACTCGCGCGTCGCGGCCGAGTAGCCGAGTTCCAGGGAGTCGGCGACGAAGGCATGGCCGATCGACACCTCGCGGACGGCCGGCACGGCGCGCAGGAACTCGGTCAGGTTGTCGCGGCTCAGATCATGGCCGGCGTTGACTTCGAGACCGGCGGCATGCGCCGCGCGCGCAGCATCGACATAGAGCTGCAGGACGGCATCCGCCTTGGGGGTGTCGCGGGATGCCGCGTAGCCTTCGGTGTAGAGCTCGACCCGGTCCGCGCCGACCGCCTTGGCCGCGGCCATCATGTCGGGGTTCGGGTCCATGAAAAGGCTCACGCGCACGCCAAGCGCCCGCGTCTCTGCGATCAGCGGCCGCAGGCGCCCGGCATCCTCGGGGAAGCTCCAACCGTGGTCGCTGGTCGATTGGGTTTCGCTGTCGGGCACGAAAGTGGCTTGGTGCGGCCGCAGTTCGCGCACGAACTCCATCAGGTTGTGAAAAGGGTTGCCCTCGATGTTGAACTCGGCCCGAGGCCAATCCTTGCGCAGCAGCACGGACAGGTCGCGCACGTCCTGCGGTCGGATGTGGCGTTCGTCCGGCCTCGGGTGCACCGTGATTCCGTGCGCGCCGGCATCCAGGCACATCGCAGCGGCAAAGAGCACGCTGGGGATGCCGAGCGGTCGCGTATTGCGTACCAGCGCGACCTTATTGAGATTGACGGACAAGGCGGTAGGTTTCAGTAGGCTCATAGGGCTTGCAGGTCTCGCATCATCTGCCGCGTACGCAGCGTTGCAACGCCACAATGGTAGTTGAGCAAGGTGCGCAGTTGCGTGCGCAGTGCGCCGTTGACGCCCGCGCAGGCTCTCAACGTGGCGGCAAAGGGTGCGCGATCGTCGAGCGCGGCTTGCAGCGCCTGCCAGTCGGCGCCTTGCAGCGCGGCCTCCTCGTCTGCCGCTTCGCGCAGGCCGGCCTCGGGCACCAGCGCATAGCGTGCGTTGTGCACCAGCGGTGCCAGCGTGAGCGTCTGGGCGTCGAGGGTAGGCAGCAAACCGACTTCGCGCAGAACCAGCAACTCGAAGGCGCGCAACGCGGCCGATTGCGTCGCAGCCTGCGCGCCCGCATGTTCGCTCGCCAGCACCTGCACCACCGCTGCATAAGCATCGAACAGCGCCTCGTGGGGGTCGTCACGCGCCAGCAGGCGCAGCAGCAGTTCGTTCACGTAGTAGCCCGACAGCAGCGCCTCGCCAGTCGGCATCACGTGCCCGCCCATCCATTCGGCGCCCTTGAGCGTGCGGATCTCGGCGTCGCCGCTGAAGTTGAGCTGGAGCGGCTGCAAGGGCAGCAACACAGGGCGAAAGTTGGAGCTGGGCCGCTTCGCGCCTTTGGCCACGATGGCGATGCGGCCGTGGTGACGCGTGAAGGTCTCGAGGATCAGGCTCGATTCGCTCCAGTCATAGCGATGCAGCACATAAGCCGGCTCGTGCGAAACGCGCTTTAAGGCCATACGCCCGGGGCGTGCTCATTCATAGCCGAAGGAGCGGACCCTCGCTTCGTCGTCGGCCCAGCCGGAACGCACCTTGACCCAGAGCTCGATGAACACCTTGGCATCCATGAGCTTCTCGAGTTCCTGCCGCGTCTCGGTACCGATGCGCTTGATGCGCTCGCCCTTGTCGCCGATCACCATGGCCTTGTGACCGTCGCGCTCGACGACGATCGTCGCCGCGATCTTGAGCAGTCGCTTCTGGCCCTTGCGAGCCGGGGGCTCCTCCTCGAACTTGTCGATGATGACGGTCGAGGTGTAGGGAAGCTCGTCGCCGGTCAGGCGGAACAGCTTCTCGCGCACCATTTCGCTGGCGAGGAACTGCTCGCTACGGTCAGTGAGCTCGTCCTCGGCGTACCACCAGGCTTGCTCCGGCAGGTACTTTTCGCAGATGCCGAACAGGCGCTCGATGTCCTTCGAGTTCTTGGCCGACATCGGAACGAATTCGGCGAAGGCATGCTTCTGCTGCATGGTTTGCAGCCACGGCGCGATGTCGCCACGGCGATGGACATTGTCCAGCTTGTTGGCGATCAGCACCGTTGGGATGCCGGAGCCGAGCAGCCTCAGCACCCGCTCGTCCGCCGGGGTGAAACTGCCGGCTTCGACGACGAACAGGATGAGATCGACGTCCGATACCGCGCCCACCACCGTCTTGTTGAGCGAACGGTTCAGCGCGTTGGCATGCAGCGTCTGGAAGCCAGGCGTATCGACGAAGACGAACTGCGTCGCGCCCAGCGTGCGCATGCCCGTGATGCGGTGCCGCGTGGTCTGCGCCTTGCGCGAGGTGATGCTGATCTTCTGGCCAACCAGGGCGTTGAGCAGCGTTGACTTGCCCACGTTGGGCTTGCCGACGATGGCGACCAGGCCGCAGCGCTGGGACGCCTGAGCGCCTGGAGCTCCGGACCCGTCTTCGGGCGCAGGAGGATTGGATTCGATGGGGTCGTTCATGGGGATGCCTTCGCGCCGCGCGCCTTGAGCCGGATCAACATGGCCGCCGCGGCGGCCTGCTCACCGGCGCGGCGCGAGCCGCCGATGCCGCGCTCGCGAAGACCCAGTTCGGGCACCTCGCATTCGACATCGAAAGTCTGCTTGTGGGCCGCGCCGAGCGTGCCAACCACGCGATAAACCGGCAGCTTCATTTTGTGGCCCTGGAGCCATTCCTGCAATTCGGTCTTCGGGTCCTTGGCCGCAGCATCCATGCGCGGGTTGATCTCGACGGATTCGTAAAGTCGGTGCACCAGCGCTTGTGCGGCGTGATAGCCGGCGTCGAGATAGACCGCGCCGATCACTGCTTCCAGCGCATCGGCCAGGATCGACGGGCGGTTCTGGCCACCCGAGCGCGACTCGCCTTCACCAAGCCGCAGCAGCGGCGACAGCGCCAGCTTGACCGCCAACTGATGCAGCGTGTCCTGCTTGACCAGATTAGCCCGGACCCGAGAGAGGTCGCCTTCGGGCAACGCCGAAAGACGCGTGTAGAGCAAATGGGACACGGCGAGATTGAGCACCGAGTCGCCCAGAAACTCGAGCCGCTCGTTGTGATCAGCCGAGAAACTGCGGTGAGTTAGCGCCAGCTGGAGCAACCGGACGTCGCCGAACGAATGCTGAAGACGCGCCTGCAACGCGCCGAGCCCACCTTCACTCACAACGCAGCCGCGGCCGGCAAAGCCAGGCCCGTTCCACGCCACAGGAAGTGGGCAAGCCTGGGGGTGCGCATCTACTTGGACTGGCCCTGGTATTTCAGGACCAGGTAGGCAGGGCCGAAGAGATGGATTTCGCGATCGTAAGCAAAGGACACGATCACCTTGTCGCCATCCTTCCTTACGTCGAGATCCTTGCCGGTAACCGACTTGAAGTCGTCGATGGCCTGGGCACGGTCGAAGATGGCGCGGACCTCAGGCACCGTTGCGCCTTCCTTGGCCTTGTTGGCGGCCTTGGTGATCGCCTGGTATTCGATCAACGTGGGAATCACCTGCGCGACGACCACGCCGACGCAAGCCAATACGACCGCCACGAACAGCAGGCCGATGAACGAGATGCCGCGCTGTTTATGCCTTGTCTGCTTTGCTCTCATGCCCTCTACCCCTCGAATGAAAAACTCGAATATTTATTGGAAACTGCCGATGCGCTTGAAATTGCCGAAATTCATCCAGACCAGGAAGGCTTTGCCAACGATGTTCCGGTCGGGGACGAATCCCCAATAGCGCGAGTCCAGGGAATTGTCCCGGTTGTCGCCCATCATGAAATAGTGACCTTCGGGCACCTTGCACACCACGCCTTCAACACTGTAGCGGCAATTTTCCTGATACGGGAAAGCCATGATCTCGGCTTCGGACAACCCGGCACGGCGACTGTCGTCATTGAGCAATTTGTGCTCCTTGTCGCCCAGTTTTTCGGTGTATTGCTTGAGGTAGCGCATGGCCTCCTCGTCGAAATACTCGGGGATGGCATTCTTGCTTACCGGCTGGCCGTTGACCGTCAATTTCTTGTTGAGGTAGGCCACTTCGTCGCCCGGCACGCCGACCACGCGCTTGATGTAATCCATGCTCGGCTTGGGCGGATAGCGAAAGACCATGACTTCGCCTCGCGCAGGAGGCCGGCCCTCGGTGATCTTGGTGTTGATGACCGGCAGACGCAGGCCGTAGACGAACTTGTTCACCAGGATCAGGTCACCGGCAAGCAAGGTCGGCATCATCGAACCGGACGGAATCTTGAACGGCTCGAACAGGAACGAGCGCAACAGGAACACCGCCAGGATCACGGGGAACAGGCCTGCGGTCCAATCCAGCCACCAGGGCTGCATGACCAGGCGTTCGCGCGCCTTGGTGTCGACGGTATCGACCTGGGTGATGCCCTGTTTCGCCAGTTCTTCGCGTCGCTGCGCCAGCGAGGCGTCGAGCGCCGCCGCTGCGCGCCGGCGCTTGGGCAGAAAATAGAAGCGCTCGGCCACCCAATAGATGCCGGTGACAAGCGTTGCGAGAAACAGCAGCAACGCGAAGTTGCCTTCGACCGCGCCGAAATACCAGGCGCCGATGTAGCCGACAAAGGCCGCGAGGATCAATGAGGTGAGGAATGCCATCTTTTTAGTCTTCGACCTGCAGGATGGCGAGGAAGGCCTCTTGCGGGACTTCGACCGAGCCGATCTGCTTCATTCTTTTTTTGCCCGCCTTTTGCTTCTCGAGCAGTTTCTTCTTACGGGTGATATCGCCGCCATAGCACTTGGCGAGCACGTTCTTCCGGAGGGCTTTGATTGTCTCACGCGCAATGATGTTGGCCCCGATCGCGGCCTGGATCGCGACGTCGTACATCTGGCGGGAAATGATCTCGCGCATCTTGGACACGACCGCGCGGCCACGGAATTGGCTCTGGCTGCGGTGCACGATGATCGACAGCGCATCGACCTTTTCGCCGTTGAGCAGGATGTCAACCTTGACGACGTCCGACGCACGGTATTCCTTGAACTCGTAGTCCATCGAGGCATAGCCGCGGCTGACCGACTTCAGCTTGTCGAAGAAATCCAGCACGATCTCGCCAAGCGGCATCTCGTAAGTCAGCATGACCTGCCGTCCGTGGTAAGCCATGTTCATCTGCACACCGCGCTTCTGGTTGGCGAGCGTCATGACAGAGCCGACGTACTCCTGCGGCATATAGAGATGCACCGTAACGATCGGCTCACGGATCTCCGCCATCCTGCCGACGTCGGGCATCTTGGATGGGTTCTCGACCATGAGCACTTCGCCGTCGTTCTTCACGACCTGGTAGACCACGCTCGGCGCGGTCGTGATCAGGTCCTGGTCGAACTCTCGCTCCAACCGCTCCTGCACGATCTCCATGTGCAGCAGGCCCAGGAAGCCGCAGCGGAAGCCGAAGCCGAGTGCCTGGCTCACTTCGGGTTCGTAGCGCAGCGACGAATCGTTGAGCTTGAGCTTCTCCAGAGCGTCGCGCAGCGAGTCGTACTCGCTCGCCTCGGTCGGATAGAGGCCGGCAAACACCTGCGGCTGGATTTCCTTGAAGCCGGGGAGCGCCTCGGTTGCGGTGGCTGCGGCGCCGCCGGTCCCTGGCTTGATCAATGTGACGGTGTCGCCGACCTTCGCGGCCTGCAGCTCCTTGATGCCGGCAATGATGTAGCCCACTTCGCCCGCTTCGAGCGACGCGCGGGGTTCATTGGCGGGCGTGAACACGCCGATGTTGTCGGCGTTGTACATCGCACCGGAGGCCATCATCTTGATGCGCTCGCCCTTGGCGAGCCGGCCGTCGACCACGCGCACCAGCATCACCACGCCGACGTAGGAATCGAACCAGCTGTCGATGATCATCGCGCGCAGCGGGCCATCGGGATTGCCGCGCGGCGCAGGCATCTTCATCACCACCGCCTCGAGAATCTCGTCGATGCCCATGCCCGTCTTCGCGGAGCACGGAATCGCATCCGTCGCATCGATGCCGATCACATCTTCGATCTCGCTGCGCGCGTTGTCGGGGTCCGCGTTCGGCAGGTCCATCTTGTTGAGTACCGGCACCACTTCGACACCGAGGTCGAGCGCGGTGTAGCAGTTGGCAACGGTCTGCGCTTCGACGCCCTGGCTTGCATCAACAACGAGCAACGCGCCTTCGCATGCAGAGAGCGAGCGACTCACCTCGTAGGAGAAGTCGACGTGGCCCGGTGTGTCGATCAGATTGAGGTTGTAGACCTGCCCATCGCGCGCCTTGTAGTGCAGCGCAGCGGTCTGTGCCTTGATGGTTATCCCACGCTCTTTCTCGATGTCCATCGAGTCGAGCACCTGCGCTTCCATCTCCCGTTCGGCGAGGCCGCCGCAGCGTTGGATCAAGCGATCCGCAAGCGTCGACTTGCCGTGATCGATGTGCGCAATGATCGAAAAGTTTCTGATGTGATTCATCAACGGGAACGCTTAAGTACTTGAATTGGCTCGTGCGCAGAAGGCGACAGGCAAGAAAAAAGGGCGCGTCCACAAGAGACGCGCCCTGAACCAACAAGCAATGGCAACTGCAGTAGTTGGAACTTCATTGTAGGCAAAAAGGGGGGCGCGTACAGCCGGGCCGGAGCCCTGGGACGGTCGTTGCAGGTCAGCAACATGGGACTTATGAACAGCTTATCAACAGAATCGGTGGACCGTTTCCTTAACAACTTGTGGGCGAACTGTGGAACGCCGGTGGATGGGCTGCGGGTATCTCGCATCGTGAAGATTCCAGGGTCGCTTATGCGTCGACTGATGCCCGAAGGGGCTCTATTCTACCGAAAATCATCATTAGAGGACTTTGAAGTTAGTGAATACCAACCAAAATCGACCCGCTCGACTGCCAAGAAAAATTTCATGATGCTGCTGTCCGCACGCGACAGCGTCCCAAAAAACGGGCCCCAAACCCGACTGACGGGTGGGGCCACTTGACGCATCGTGCGAGATCAGCGTGAAGGCCGGATCAACGCATACTGCGCCCAGTCGCCCCGGCGGAACAGCAGGGTGACGGGCTTGCCCTTTTCGCTCTTCGCCAGGGCAGTCTCGAATTCCTTGACGCTGGCGATCTCGGTGTTGCTGATGGCGAGAATCACATCGCCTTCGCGCAGGCCGGCTCGCGCAGCTGCATCGGTGGCCGCGTCGATCTTGACGCCACCCTTGACCTTGAACTCCTTCTTCTGCGCATCAGTGAGGTCACTGAGCACGAGCCCCATGGACTTCGTGGCGGCCGATGGCGGCTTGTTGGCCGGCTCGTCCCGATCCGCGACACGCTTGGCAGGCTTTTCGGGCTCGATCTCGGCGATGGTCACGTTCAGGTCGCGCGAACTACCACGGCGGAACACCGTGACCAGGCTTTTCGTACCGGGCTTCGTGTTGCCGACGAGGCGCGGCAAGTCACTCGGCTTGTCGATGGACTTGCCATCGAACTTGGTGATGATGTCGCCCGGCTCGATGCCGGCCTTCTCGCCTGGCGAGCCCGATTCAACCCCGCGCACGAGAGCGCCCTGCGCCTTGCCAAGTCCGATCGACTCCGCCACGTCCTTCGTGACCTGATCGATCTGCACGCCGATACGGCCGCGCGAAACCCGTCCGAACTGACGCAGTGCGTCGCTCACGCGAATCGCCTCGTCGATCGGGATCGAGAAGGAGATGCCCATGAAGCCGCCGGACCGCGAATAGATCTGGCTGTTGATGCCGACCACTTCGCCACGCATGTTGATCAGCGGGCCGCCGGAATTGCCGGGGTTGATGGCGACGTCGGTCTGGATGAAGGGCAGGTAGTCGCCCGTATCGCGCTGCTTGGCGCTCACGATGCCGGCAGTGACGGTGTTCTCGAGGCCGAACGGCGAGCCGATCGCCATCACCCATTCGCCGACACGGAGCTTGGAAACGTCGCCGACCCTGACCGCCGGAAGGCCAGTGGCGTCGATCTTCACGACCGCCACGTCTGTGCGCTTGTCAGCGCCGATGATCTTCGCCTTGAACTCACGCTTGTCAGGCAAGGTCACCAGCACCTCGGATGCGCCGTCGACCACGTGCGCATTGGTCATGACAAAGCCGTCGGACGACAGGATGAAGCCGGAGCCTACACCGCGCGGACGCTCCTCCTCCTGGGGCTGCTGGGGACGGTTCGGTCGCGGGCCCTGGCGCGGAACGCCAGGCATCGGCTGACCGAAGAAGCGGCGGAAGAACTCCTGCATCTCCTCGTCCATCTCGCCACTGCCGCTTCCCTGCGCCACTTTCTCGATGGTGCGGATATTGACCACGGCCGGGCCGACCTGGTCGACGAGATCGGTGAAGTCCGGGAGCACGCGCGCCTGCGCTTGAGCGGGTGTTGACGGCAGCAGCGCGGCGGTCGAAGCAACTACCATGGCGCAGGCCATGAGACATGAGCGGAATGTGTTCCCTTCGAACTTGAACATCATCGGTTTCTTTCGTTGAGACTAGGACTAGAACAAAGAAATTCTGCGAACGCTCGCGAGGTCGCGGGCGAAAGGCCTCGAGTCGCCGGCTTACCGTGCACGCGTCAGGCTCTGGGCGAACGCGTCGAGTGTTTCCGGCGGAACTTCGCCAACCGCAGTCAACCACCAATCGCCGTCCTTGTCGACCAGACGACGGGTGAGCGTGTAGGTGGCGCCGAGCGCAAGAAGGACCTCCCGCGGCTTGCGCTGCGCGTCGTAGGGCTCGACGAACAGAGAGACCGAAGCCAGCCCGTCGGAGAAAGTCCATTGCATGGTGTGGCCCCGCGCATCGCCGCCCATCGAACGTCGATAGCAGTTGATGGGTTTGAAACCCGCAACAGGTGCCTTGAGCGACCAGCCCTCGCTCTGCGCCGTCGTGCGCTCGAGTTCGGACTTCTCGACGCGGTAGCCTGCCGTGCTGCTCATCATCTGGGTCAGGGCGTGCGTCTTGATGGGTGCATCGAGTTGGAGTTCGGAGAACGCCGACTGCTCGATCACCTTGCTTTCGCCGTCGATGGTCTGCAGCTTGACGACTAGGCCCGAGCGGCGCTCGCTCCAGACACGGTAGCCGAATCGGAAGCCGTCGCGAGGCTCCACCTGCACGACGTCGGCGTCGAAGCCTGCCACGCGATCCTTGCCGATCACGCGCACCCCGTAAAGCGCGGCGATGGACGAATCGGGATTGCCCAGCAGGTTGGGAAACAGTTCGAGGTTCTCGCGCCTCTCGCTCTTGACGACCTTCGATTCGGGCAGGAAGGTCACGACCTTGTCGTTGCGACGGAACGTCGAGCGCGGTGGGCCTGACAAGGCCTCGATGCGCTCCATCTGGAGATCGCCCTCGGACACGTGCCAGATGCGGGCACTGGAGAGCGTGCCCGTCGCAGCGGAGACGACGAAGGTCCCGATGTAGCTGCGCTGGCGCGAGGCCGTATGCATGCGCTGGAGCCATTCGACCACGCTCAAGGTCGGCGCTTCGCCGCCCGCCGCATTCGATGAACTCGGAGTCTTGGGTGGCGACGAAGAAGTCCGACTCTGGGCCACAGCGGCCTGTGCCATGCACAGGGCCGCCATCAGGGTCACAAATCCACGCACAGGAATCGGCATCGGAACAATCATTGCAACGGATGGATATGCGCGATCAGCGCGACGGCCTCTCGAACGTCGCATTTCGCAGGAAGCCCGAGGGCATCTGCGACGCACCTCCCGTTTGCTGATGCGCTTCCAGCAGTTGATCCAGGCGTGGATCGCGCAGCATGATCTGCGGACTACCGTTGCCGACCATGACACGCGTCGGCGTCAGGGCCTGGACTGGTGGCTGGGCGGCGGCCACGACCGTCGGCGCCGCCTGCTGCACCGAGGCCAACTGAGCACCGGACGCTCCGAGGCCGCCCACGCCGACCCAATTCCACCCGATGGCGGCCGCCGCAGCCAGGGACGCCGCACCGGCGACCAGCTTCCAACGGAACACCGGCTCGTTGGCGGCCTCGACGTGCCGCCGGACCGGAGCTGCCTTGGGGAGAACAGGAATCGAGGACGGGATCATGGATTCCACTGCAAGCCGCCCCTGCAGCCGAGACAGGAAAATCGAGGTGTCGCTGCACCTCGCGTGGACGCCTGAGCGCAGTACGTCCCCGACCAGGTGATAGGTCTGCCAGGTCGCCCTCAGGTCGTCGTCGACGCCGAGCTTGTCAATCACTTGGGCGAACTCGTCGTCCTGCAAATGACCGTCGGCAAGCGCCGAGACCTGTTCGTGGACCGTGTTTGTGTTGTTCATTTCATTCACCTGCTTACCAACGCTTGCCGGACTGGTTGTCCAGCAAGGGCTTGACTCTCGCCGAAATAGCTTCGCGGGCCCGAAAAATCCGAGACCGCACCGTGCCGATCGGACAATTCATCACCTCGGCAATCTCTTCGTAACTCATACCTTCGATTTCGCGCAGCGTCACCGCCTGCCTCAACTCGGCAGGCAGCGCTTCCATCGCTGCCTCGACGGCTGCCGCAATTTCATTCGCAGCCATCACGGATTCGGGGGTCTCGTCGCTGATTGGTTCGTTTCCGGGCCGGTAAGTTTCATCCTCGTCTTCAGAAGACGAACGCAGGGCACTTTCCGAAACCGTCGGGTCGCGCTTCATGTCGACCAAAGCCTTCTTGGCCGTGTTGACGGCAATCCGGTAGAGCCAGGTGTAGAACTGGGCCTCGCCCCGAAACTGGTGAAGGGCGCGATAGGCGCGGATGAAGGTCTCCTGCGCGATGTCCTCGACCAGGTTCACGTCGCGGACCATGCGGCCGATCAGCCGCTCGATCCGGCGCTGGTACTTGATGACAAGCAGCTCGAAGGCCTTCTGGTCCCCCGCGACGGTGCGCTGGACCAGCTGAAAGTCGACCTCGCCCGGCCTCGCTCCCGCGGCGGGCTCATCGGTCAGGCCGGCGTCCGGTGGCACCGGGGGTAGCGAAGCTGTCATGAGGAGGAATGATTCACGTCGACGCCCTTCGAATCGGCCTTTTGGGCGGTCGGCTCCGGCGAAGGCGCGCGCGAATATAGCGCACGGCGCAAATCGCGCCAGCGTTCCGGCATGGCCCGCCGGTCGACCCAGACCCAGCGTCGCGCCCGCGCGGGCTCTGATAGGTGCACCAGCAGCAAGGCTTGCAGGTCGAGCACGACATTGGCCTGTGCGGCTCGAAGCGCCGCATGGCCCGAGATCGACCAATGTTGGCCGTCAAAGCTCAGATCGGCCGGGTCCGTGCATCGAAGGACGCCGGTCCATGCGGCAAGACCGGCGACAGCCGCGCTGAGCGCCAATATCCCTTGCCGCCAGTCGAACCCGGCCGCCTGGACGCAAGCGACGGTCACACCGAGGACACCAAGGGCCCAAAGACCCAGCAGAAGCCGCTCCGCATAGCGAGAACGCCCCACCGGGTAGTTCACCGATGGGGCGCTGTGCATGAGACGAAAAGATTCAAACGCGCTTGAACACCAGCGTGCCGTTGGTGCCGCCGAATCCAAAGTTGTTCTTGACCGCCACGTCGATCTTCAGATCGCGCGCCTCATTGGCGCAGTAGTCGAGATCGCACTCCGGATCCTGGTTGAAGATGTTGATCGTCGGCGGGCTCTTCTGGTGGTGCAGCGCCAGAACGGTGAACACCGATTCGATGCCGCCGGCGCCGCCAAGCAGGTGCCCGGTCATCGACTTCGTCGAATTCACGATCAGCTTCTTGGCGTGGTCGCCGAAGGCATTCTTGATCGCGTTGGTTTCGTTCAGGTCGCCCAGCGGCGTCGAGGTGCCGTGGGCATTGACGTACTGGACCTCATCGGCGTTGACGCCCGCGTTCGCCAGCGCCATGGCCATGGAACGGCGTGGGCCGTCCACGTTGGGCGCGGTCATGTGGTAGGCGTCGCCGCTCATGCCGAAGCCGGAGACTTCCGCATAGATCTTGGCGCCGCGAGCCTTAGCGTGTTCGTACTCCTCGAGCACCAGCACGCCGGCGCCCTCGCCCAGCACGAACCCGTCGCGGTCCTTGTCCCAAGGGCGGGAAGCCGTCTTGGGATCGTCGTTGCGGGTCGACAGGGCGCGAGCCGCAGCAAACCCACCCAGGCCGAGCGGCGATACCGTCGACTCCGAGCCGCCCGCAATCATCACGTCGGCATCGCCGTACTCGATCATTCGGGCGGACGTGCCGATGGCATGCAAGCCGGTGGTGCACGCGGTCACGACTGCGATGTTCGGGCCCTTGAAGCCGTACTTGATCGAGACATGCCCCGAGATCATGTTGATGATCGATGCCGGTACGAAGAAGGGCGACACGCGGCGCGGACCCCGCGCGACCAGTTCGGCGTGCGTGTCCTCGATCAAGGGCAGGCCCCCGATGCCGGAACCGATGTTGCAGCCGATGCGGACCGCATCTTCTTCTGACAGCGCGTCACCCGTGGGCAGGCCGCTGTCCTGTACCGCCTGAATCGCGGCAGCGAGCCCGAGATGGATGAAGCGGTCCATGTGGCGCGCTTCCTTCTCGGGGATGTATTCCTTGATGTCGAAACCCTTCACCTCGCCCGCGAACTTGCAGGAGAAGCCGCTCACGTCGAACTTGGTGATGGTGTCGATGCCCGAATTCCCGGCCAGCAAATTGGCCCAGGATTCGGCAACGGTGTTTCCGACAGGAGCGAGGCAACCGAGTCCGGTCACGACGACGCGGCGTTTGGTCATGCCGGCAAACCTTTCTGGGAGCACTGAGGCCGTTATACGGTATGCGCGAGCGTTGGGGCTGCGGACCGAAGGAACGGTGACTCAGCGTGGCCGATCAGGCCTTTTGATTCTTGGTGGCGTAATCGACGGCGTTCTGCACCGTCGTGATCTTCTCGGCGTCTTCGTCCGGGATCTCGATGCCGAACTCGTCTTCGAGCGCCATCACGAGTTCGACCGTGTCGAGCGAGTCCGCGCCGAGGTCAGCCACGAAGGCCTTTTCGTTGGTGACTTGGGACTCTTCCACGCCGAGTTGTTCGGCAATGATTTTCTTGACACGTGCTTCGATATCGCTCATTTGGTTCCCTCTGAGGGTTGTAGGTAATCGGTGGATTTTAGCCGGCCGCATTGTGGCATTTGCCGCACGGCCGTCGGTGAAAGGTATTGCTCAGCGCACTTACATGTGCATGCCGCCGTTCACGTGCAGTTCCTGCCCCGTGACGTACGCGGCCTGGGGAGAGGCCAGAAAAGCGACCGCGTGGGCGATGTCGGCTGGTTTGCCGAGGTGGCCGAGCGGAATCTGCGCGAGCAGGGCCTGTTGTTGCGCTTCGGGGAGGCTGGCCGTCATGTCGGTTTCGATGAAACCTGGAGCCACGCAGTTGACGGTGATGCTGCGGCTGCCGAGTTCGCGCGCCAGCGCACGGGTCATGCCCGCCACGCCGGCCTTTGCAGCCGCGTAGTTGGCCTGGCCTGCATTGCCGGAGGCGCCCACCACACTGGTGATGCTGATGATGCGGCCGTAGCGCTGCTTCATCATCGGACGGATGACCGCTCGCGAGAGACGGAAAACCGCTTTCAGGTTGGTGTCCAGCACCGCGTCCCAGTCAGCGTCCTTGAGGCGCATCGCCAGGGTGTCGCGGGTGATGCCGGCGTTGTTGACCAGCACGTGGACGGCGCCGTAGACCTTGACGATCTCATCGATCAGCGCCTCGACCGCTGCGCCGTCATTGACGTCCAGCGCACAGCCGCGGCCATCGTAGGCACTCAGGGCGGACGTGATCTTCGCGGCCCCTTCTTCCGTGGTGCCGGTGCCAATGACCTTGAGGCCGCGTTGGGCCAGTTCCAGCGCAATGGCGGCGCCGATTCCGCGGGACGCGCCAGTGACCAGCGCAACCTGGCCTTCGAATTTGGGAGTACTCATGAAAGTGACCTCGAGGCTCAATGCTCAGGCAGTGAGCAGTTGTCTGGTTTCGGCAAGGGTTGCCGGGTCGTAGACTGAAGCCGCACCAAGCTCCGGCGCGATGCGCTTGGCCATGCCGGCCAGGACCTTGCCCGGGCCGCATTCGACGACGGCGGAGACCTCACGCGCTTTCAGTGCCTGCACGGTTTCGACCCAACGGACCGGACCCGCAGCCTGGCGCACCAGGGCATCGCGAATCCGATCGGGATCGGTTTCGATGGTCACGTCGATGTTGTTGATGACGGGAATCTCGGGCGCTGCCAGGCTGACCGACGCCAGACGCTCCCGCAGCGCCTCGGCCGCCGGCTTCATCAGGCTCGAATGGAAGGGGGCCGAAACCGGCAAGGGAAGCGCGCGCTTGGCGCCATTGGCCTTCAACACTTCACAGGCCTTGTCGACGGCCGCCTTGCTTCCGGCGATCACCGTCTGCATCGGATCGTTGAAGTTCACCGCCTCCACGACCTCGACGCTGCCAGCGCCGAATCCAGCCGTCACTTCGGCGCAGCCGGCCTTCACCTTGTCCGCATCCATGCCCAGAATGGCCGCCATGGCGCCCACTCCGATCGGCACGGCCTGCTGCATCGCCTGGGCGCGAAAACGCACCAGTGGCGCCGCTTGAGCCAGCGTCAGGACTCCGGAAGCCACCAGCGCGGAATACTCGCCGAGCGAATGACCCGCGACGACCGACGGCTTGTCTCCACCTTCGGCCAACCAGGCGCGCCAGGCGGCAACGCCAGCAATGAGCATCACGGGTTGCGTGTTGGTCGTCAGGGCCAGGACCTCCTTGGGACCCTCATGAATCAGGCGGGCGACATCTTCGTCCAGGGCGTCGGATGCCTCGCGCAGCGTTTCAAGCACTGCGGGGTGATCGCCCCAAGCGTCGAGCATGCCGACGGCCTGCGAGCCCTGACCCGGAAAGACGAAAGCGAAGGACTTCATTGTTGTGTCTCCAATCGCGCCGCTGCCACTTGGGCAACGCACTGTATTAGTAGTTGAGCAGGACCGCGCCCCAGGTGAAGCCGCCACCAACGCCTTCGAGCATCAGCGTGTCGCCCTTCTTCACCTTGCCCGAGCGAACTGCGTTGTCCAACGCCAGCGGAATCGAGGCTGCCGAAGTGTTGCCGTGTTCGTCGACGGTCACGATCAGCTTCTCGCGTGCCAGCTTCAGCTTCTTCGCCGTGCCTTCCATGATCCGGATGTTGGCTTGATGGGGGATCAGCCAGTCGATGTCCGCTTCTGTCTTACCCGCCTTTTGCAGCGTGGTACGCGCGGCTTCCTCGAGGACTCGCACGGCCAGCTTGAACACGGCTTGCCCATCCATGTGGAGCAAGGGCGTGCCGAGCACAGAGCCGCCGGACACGTGGCCGGGCACGCAGAGAATGCCGACGTGCTTGCCATCGGCGTGCAAGTCGCTCGCCAGAATGCCGGGCTCTTCGCTGGCTTCGAGGACCACTGCCCCGGCGCCGTCGCCGAACAGCACACAGGTGGTGCGGTCGTTGAAGTCGAGGATGCGGGAAAACACCTCGGTGCCCACGACCAACGCGCACTTGGCACTGCCCGTGCGGATCATCGCGTCCGCCACCGTCAGCGCATACACGAAGCCGCTGCAGACTGCCTGCACGTCGAACGCCGGGCACCCTGCAATCCCCAGCTTGTTCTGGAGGATGGCAGCCGACGAGGGAAACACCATGTCGGGCGTCGAGGTCGCGACGATGATCAGATCGATGTCGCTCGCGCTTCGGCCCGCAGCTTCCAGCGCCTGCTTGGCGGCTTCCAGTCCGAGGTCGCTGCTCGCGACGTCGGGTGCCGCGAAATGTCGGGCGCGGATGCCGGTGCGCTCGATGATCCACTGATCCGAGGTTTCGATGCCGCGTGCGGCCAGATCCCGGGTGAGGTCGTCATTGGTCACACGGCGCGGGGGCAGATAGCTGCCGGTGCCTGTGATTCGAGAAAAAGGAGTCATCAAACGTGGAGCGCCGCCGCGTCGGCCGGCGCCGCCGATTCTTGCCGCGCGAGCAGGGGCGCGGCGTGGGCGATGCGGGCCCGCACACGATCGAGCAGGTTGTTGCGAGCGGCATCATAAGCGCGATCCAGCGCGTGGCCGAAGGCCACTTCGTCCGCGGAGCCGTGGCTCTTGAACACAAGACCACGAAGCCCCAAAAGAGCCGCACCGTTGTACCGTCGATGATCCAGCCTCCGCTTAAGCGCTTTTAGGACCGGATAGGAAACGATTGCAGCAAATTTGCTGAAGATACCGTTCGAGTATTCGATTCGCAAGAAGTCAACGATCATGGAGGCGACGCCCTCGGTCGCCTTTAACGTGACATTGCCAACGAAGCCGTCACAAACAACGATATCTGTCGTTCCCTTGAAAATGTCGTTGCCTTCCACGTTGCCGTAGAAATTCAAATCTTGGGAACTCGCCGCTTTTCGCAGCAGTTGGCTGGCCTTCTTGATGGTTTCGCTGCCCTTGATGGCTTCTTCGCCAACATTGAGCAAGCCCACCGTTGGGGACTCGTTCCCCGTCAAGGCAGACACCAGCGCGGAGCCGAGAACGGCAAACTGCAGCAGGTCTTCGGCATCGCAATCGACGTTGGCGCCCAGATCGAGCACTGTCGTCGCCCCACCCTTGCTGTTGGGCAACTGAGGCGCGATGGCCGGCCGATCGATTCCATCCAGCGTTTTCAGCAAGTAGCGCGCGATGGCCATCAGTGCGCCGGTATTTCCGGCCGAGATCGCGGCTTGGGCGGCGCCGTCCTTGACCTGCTGAATGGCGACTCGCATGGACGAGTCCTTCTTCTTGCGCAGCGCCACCTCGATGGGATCGTCCATCCCGACCACTTCGCTGGCCGCGATGACCGTGGCTCGAGGATGCGCGAAGCCAGCCAATGCCGCCGGCGCACCGACGAGAAGCAACGACGCTTCGGCGTGGCGCTCGAGAAATGCGCGGCAGGCCGCAAGCGTGACGCGCGGCCCATGGTCGCCGCCCATGCAATCAACGGCCAGCGTGATCACAGACGGCGCAGGAGAGATTTCGGAAGGCGTGACCATCAAAACAAAGGCCCGACGCTACGGCAAAAGTAGCTTCGGGCCCTGGCCTTGAAACGAAGATCAGGCTTCAGACTTGGTCTTGAGCACCTTGCGGCCGCGATAGAAGCCGTTCGGGCTGATGTGGTGACGCAGATGCGTTTCGCCGGTGGTGGGCTCGACGGCAATGCCGGGCACGCCCAGGGCGTTGTGCGAACGATGCATGCCGCGCTTCGACGGCGACTTCTTGTTTTGCTGGACGGCCATGCTGGCTCCTGGAAGTATTCGGTTGGGTGGGTGTGCATGCGGGGCGGCGGTAACGCTTGCAAAGCTTGTAATGCGTTATCGGCGGCGCGCGCGAAGCCCATGATTATAGCCCAGGACGGCATCGGACACCAGAGCGGGGTATCGGCGACCTATTTGGGCTTGTCCGAACGCAAGTTGCCGAGCACGGCAAAAGGGTTCGGGCGAGCGGCTTCCGCAGCGTCGAAGTCGGGGTCCACGGCAGAAAGCTTCATCGGCTCCGGACAGACTTCATGTCGCGGCGTGACGGGGATGTCCATCAGCAACTCGTCCTCGATCAGGGCATGGAGATCGAATTCGCGGCTCGCCACCAGGACGTCTTCCTCGGCCTCTTCGTCCTCGGCCGCGGCGGTGGCCTCGTCGGCGGCAAAGCGGAACCAGCGGTCGACAGCCAGATCCACATCGACGGGCGTTAGGCAACGCTGGCAGATCAGGGGAACCTTGGCGCCCGCCGTCAGGTGCAACCAGGAAATTGGGGAGCCGGCAGCACCGCTGCGGCGCTGGCCAACGGCCGTCCATTCGACGGTCAGGTCCGCGGCCGGCGAGGCCAATTCCGCACTCAGGCGCTCGTACGACTGAAGCGGATCGATTCCGGAAATGGGGGCTGCGGCTTCGGCAAAGCCGTTCACGTCGAGCCGCCGAGGGGCAAATTCTCTGGTCATTCGCATCAGTCTAAACCGCTCACGCACAATCGTGGCCCATGCAACGCAATGTCATCCTTGCTTCGACCTCGCGCTACCGCCGCGAACTTCTTGGGCGCCTGCGCCTTCCCTTCGATGTCCAATCGCCGGAAGTCGACGAGACGCCGCTCCCTGGCGAAACGCCCCGCGCACTGGCTGAACGCCTCGCGCTGGAGAAGGCGAACGCGATCGCCCGCCGCTTTCCCGATGCGGTCGTGATCGGCTCCGACCAGGTCGCCGACCTCGCCGGCGAGCCCCTGGGCAAGCCCGGCGACCATGCGCGCGCCACCGCCCAACTGCGGCGCATGCGCGGCCAGACACTCATCTTTCAGACGGCCGTCGCCGTTGTCTGCCAGGCCACGGGCTTCGTCCAGCGCGACCTGGCGCCGGTACGCGTGGTCTTTCGGGACTTGAGCGATGCGGCGATCGAGGCCTATCTGAATGCAGAACAGCCGTATGACTGCGCCGGCAGCGCCAAGAGCGAAGCCCTCGGCATCGCCCTGCTCGACGCCATCGACAGCGACGACCCGACCGCCCTGGTGGGCCTGCCGTTGATTCGCACCGCGAAGATGCTGCGTGCGGCGGGAGTCGACCTGCTGTGAATACGCCGAGCCGCGGAAAGCTCTACCTCGTCCCCGCCCCGCTCGATTTCGGGTGCGACGAGCAGGCGCCGCTCCAGGACGCTTTGCCGCTCGGCACGCTGCAGGCAGCCGCACGAATCACGCACTGGATCTGCGAGAACGCCAAGTCTGCACGCGCCTATCTCAAACGCATCGACTCCGTCGTACCGCTCGCGGCCCC
Source organism: Variovorax sp. J22R115 (assembly GCF_030317005.1). Lineage (NCBI taxonomy): Bacteria > Pseudomonadati > Pseudomonadota > Betaproteobacteria > Burkholderiales > Comamonadaceae > Variovorax > Variovorax sp. J22R115. The sequence goes on from NZ_JASZYM010000014.1 coordinate 162,534, forward strand.
GCTGCAGGCCCAGCAGATCCAGGAACTGCCGCGCGAAGTGCACAAGAAGGGTGATCACGCGGGACAGTTCGATGCGCGTCCACTCCTCGCTGCCGCGCTGGAAGGCCACGATGTCGGGCTGCTCAGCGAAGCTGGCATGCCGGCCGTCGCGGACCCCGGGTCGTCGGTTGCCAAGGCAGCGCATGAAATGGGCATCACCGTGGTCCCGCTGACGGGGCCCGTGTCGGTCCTGCTGGCGCTGGCCGCGAGCGGCCTCAACGGCCAGAACTTCGCATTCGTCGGCTATCTGCCGCAGGATGCCGACGCGCGCGCGCAGCGCATCCGCGAACTCGAGGCCCTGGCGCTCAAGACCGGCCAGACCCAGCTCTTCATCGAGACACCCTACCGCAACACAGCCTTGCTGCACGCGCTTACCCAGACGTTGCAGCACAACACGCGTCTCGCGGTAGCCCGAGGGCTCACGCTGGCGTCCTCCCAGGTACGAAGCGAAACCGTGAAGGCATGGCGGGCCAAGCCATCACCGGCCGACGAACGGGCGCCTGCCGTATTCGCCATCGGCCGCTAGCGCTGTCCAACCTGATGATGGATTTCCCCGCACGCATGCGCTGGGCCTCGCGCACGCAGTTCTTCGGCTCCGGCTTCGTTTTCGCGACATGGGGGGTGCACATCCCTACGGTGAAAGCCCACTACGGCGTCAACGAAGCCGAACTCGGCCTCGCCATGCTCGCGGCGGGCGTTGGCGCCCTGCTGGGCCTGACGCAGGCCAGCCGCTGGATCGGCCGTCACGGCGCCCGATCCATGGCTGGCGTTTGCGGCACCGTCTACGCCTTGCTCCTTGCCGGCCTGCTGGTCATGCCGGCCTACGCGGCCTTGCTTGGCTTGCTCGTCGTGTTCGGCATCGTGACGAGCGTGTTCGATGTGGCAATCAATACGGAAGCCGCGCAACTCGAACTCCGCGGTGGCAAGCCCTTGATGAGCGGCATGCACGGCATGTTCAGCCTGGGTGGGATGGTCGGCGCCATGACCGGCGGTGCGGCCATAGCGTCGGGAATGGCGCAGCAACACCACTTGATGCTGGTTGCCACGGCGATGGCGCTTTCGATTGCCGTATCCGCCCGCTGGATGCTGCCAAAGGAATCGACGGCGTTCAGCAGCGATGGCCATGGCTTCCGATTGCCGCGAGGCACCCTGGCCGTCCTCGGCCTGCTGGCTGCGTTGGGACTGATTGCAGAGGGCGCCATCTACGACTGGAGCGTGCTCTATCTCCACCAGGAACTGGGCAGCCCCCAGCAGCAGGCGGCACTGGCTTACGCCAGTTTCTCGGCCGCGATGGCGATGGCGCGCTTCGGCGGCGATGCGATGCGGGCGCGCTTCGCACCGGCCGTGCTGCTTCGTGGCAGCGCATTGCTGGCAGCGGCGTCCATGACCCTGGTGCTGATCACCAACCTACCCTGGCTGGCATTGGCCGGTTTTGCGGGCGTGGGCGTCGGGTTCGCCAACGTGGTGCCCATCCTCTTCGCGACGTCCGCACGCGTGCCCGGGGTCGAGCCGGCGCGCGGCATCGCCGCAGTATCGGCGGCGGCATATCTGGGCTTCATGGCGGGTCCGCCGGTGATCGGCTTCCTGGCCCAGGTCAGCTCACTGACCGTGGCGCTCTACGTGGTGGTGGCGTTTGCTGCAGCCCTAGCCGCGTCGGCTCGCTACGCCGACGTCCCCTGAATCAACGCAGCGCGGGCGCCGTGCGCATCGCGCGGACGGAGGCGTCGCCCAATGCGGCGCCGAATTTCTTGGCGAGCTTCTCGGCCACGTTGTCGCGGCGCGTGTAGTCGATGACTTCCTCGGCCTTGATCACTTCGCGCGCAACGAAGTCGACGTTGCCGAGTTGGTCCGCCAGACCCAGCTCGACCGCCTGCTGGCCGCTCCAGAAAAGGCCACTGAAGAGGCCGGGCGTGCCGGCCTTCAGCCGGTCGCCGCGCCCGGTCTTGACCACGTCGATGAACTGCGTGTGGATCTGGTCGAGCATCTGCTGCGCGTGGGCGCGCTGGGCGTCGCTCATCGGGCTGAACGGATCCAGGAATCCCTTGTTCTCGCCGGCCGTCAGGAGCCGGCGCTCCACGCCGACCTTGTCCATGAGGCCCGTGAATCCGAAACCGTCCATCAGCACGCCGATGCTTCCGACGATGCTCGCCTTGTCGACGAAGACCTTGTCGGTGGCAGCGGCGATGTAATACGCGGCCGACGCGCAGGTCTCCTCGACCACCGCGTAGACGGGCTTGTTGTACTTGGCCCGCAGGCGCTTGATCTCGTCGTTGATGATGCCGGCCTGCACAGGACTGCCGCCCGGCGAGTTGATGAGCAGCACGACGCCCTTGGCGCCTTCGTCCTCGAAAGCGGTCTTCATGGCCGCGACTACGAACTCGGCGCTGGCGTCCGCGCCGCTGGCGATTTCGCCCTTGATCTCGATCACGGCGGTGTGGGCCGTCGCCTTGGCCGTCGCCGGCGTTCCGCGCGACAAGGCGAACCACGCCAGGAAAATGAAGAAGGCAAGCCAACTCAGCCGCACGAAGGTTTTCCAGCGGCGCGTGGCCCTCTGTTCGCGCAGTGAGGCGAAGGCCAGTTTTTCCAGCGTTGCGCGCTCCCAGCCGGACTGCAGCGTCGGGTCGTTCTTGGACATGCTTCTTGGTCCGCCTTGCGCGGAAGGAATGGGCGCGGCGCGCTCGAAGGGCTCGAAACCTTCGGGCTCCGTGCGGTTGGAATCGGTCATCTCAGAAAGCGAGGGGTTGGAGGTTCCAGGCAGTATGCCAGTGCACCACGCCGTCACGTTCGCTGAGAGCGATCTTCACCAGCCCTCCGCGGCACGGCCCGCCAGCGCACTCGCCGGTGTCCGGCCTGTAGACAGCGCCATGGGTGGCGCACAGGAGCCATTGGCCGCTGTCATCGAAGAAGCGATCGGGCTGGAAGTCCAGCTCCATCGCTACGTGGCTGCAACGGTTGAGGTAGGCATGCGCCACCCCCTCGAAGCGAACCGCAAACGCCCGGCAAGTCTCACCACCATGCAGGACGTCGAATGGCACGGCTCGGCCGCCTTCGACCAGATCGGAGGCATTGCAGAGAGGAATGCATTCGCTCATGGACGGATTTTCATGCGTTCGCCAGAAGCCACTCCGCCAATCCGGAAACCGAATGCGCCACGTGCAGCGGCGCCAACGCGTCGAAGGTGTCGGGTTCATGCGCGCCGTAGGACACGCCCACGCTCGCGCAGCCGGCGTTGATCGCGAGTTGCAGATCGTGCGTCGTGTCGCCGATCATCAGGGTTCGGTCGGCTGGCACGTCGAGTTCGTCCATCAGTTCCAGCAGCATGCGCGGGTGCGGCTTGCCGAACGTTTCGTCGGCGGTGCGGGAGGCATCGAATCGTTCACGCAGGGCAACGGTGGCCAGCGCTTCGTTCAGGCCGCGGCGCGACTTGCCGGTGGCCACCGCGAGCTTGTAGCCCCGCTCCCGAAGTGCATCGAGCATCGGCAGGACACCATCGAACAACACGACGTCATCCTGGTGCTGGAGATAGTGGTAGCGGTAGCGCGCACCGAGTTCGGCGTACTTTTCCTTGGGCACGTCGGGCGCGGCGCGGGCGAGCGCCTCGGCCAAGCCGAGGCCTATGACCCACGCAGCGTCGTTCTCGCTGGGCTTGGCTCCGCCGACGTCGACCACTGCGGCCTGGATGCAGCGAACGATGAGGCGCGTGGAGTCGTACAGGGTCCCGTCCCAATCGAAGGCGATCAGATCGAAACGGCGGGGACGGATATCAGTCATGGGGCGTTGTCGAAGGATGGGCCGCGAGCGCGTCGAGCGCGATGGGGGGCATCAAGGCATGCAGTTCCGGCGGCAGGTCTGCCTGAAGTGCCATGCGCTCTCCGCTCGCAGGATGGGTGAACTGCAGGCGCCAGGCGTGCAGGAACATGCGTTTGAGGCCGACTTTCTGGAGCGCACGGTTGCGCTCGAAGTCGCCGTACTTGTCGTCACCGGCGATCGCATGGCCGGCCGACGCCAGGTGCACGCGAATCTGATGCGTACGGCCGGTCTTGATGGTGACCGCCAGAAGCGAGAAGGAAGCAGCATCGCCGGGCAGGGCGAATCGCGCCAAAACCTTGACCAGTGTGACGGCGCGCATCGCATCGGGATGGTCCTTGGCGACGACGCGCACCCGCCGCTCCCCCTCTGCCGAGCCCGCTTGGCTGGGCAACAGGTATTTGGCAAGCGCCGCGTCGAGCACCTTCTTGTTGGCGGGCCAGTTGCCTTCGACCAGCGCCAGATAGGTCTTGCCGGTCTCCCGCTCGCGAAACTGATCCTGAAGGGCCGTCAGCGCGCTGCGCTTCTTGGCGACCAGCAGGATGCCTGAAGTTTCGCGATCCAGGCGATGCACGAGTTCCAGGAAGCGGGCCGCGGGCCGTGCCGTTCGAAGTTGCTCGATCACTCCGAAGCTCACTCCGCTCCCGCCATGGACTGCGACGCCCGCCGGCTTGTTGACGGCAAGCAGCGCGTCGTCCTCAAACAACAAGGGAAACTCCCGACCCGGCGCGGGTGGGGTCGCGCCCTCTTCCGACCGGGCCGCCACCCGCACCGGAGGCAGCCGCAACACATCGCCCTCGGCGAGACGCGTCTCCGCCTGGGCGCGCCCCTTGTTGATGCGCACCTCTCCCGAGCGAATGATTCGGTAGACGTGGGTCTTGGGCACACCCTTGAGGTGCCGAAACAGGAAATTGTCCAGTCGTTGGCCGGCAGATTCCCCGTCGACTGTCAGAAAGCGAACTTCTGCCGCCGCGGGGCTTGGCTTCGCACCTATAATGTTTTTCACCAGCGCGGTCTTGTAAGTGCTTGATTAATCAGAAGTTTAGAGCACCACGGGAAGCGCTGTGAGGTCGATGCCGCTTTGATGCCGAACTCGCAAGCCACGCGCAAGAGCGCAAGGCGGCGGGCGCTGCATCCGAGTCAAGCCGACGCCCACGAAACACCGATACGGAATACCCCAGCCGGCAGGCTACAAGCTGCCGGCGGATCGAAGCGAGTACCTTGTGTTGATGCTACTGATTCAACTGCTCCTGCGCTGGCTGCCGCCAGCGAGATCAGGCATTGAATCGCCAGCAGAGCGCGCCACCATTGCGCCAATAGCTATAAAAAATATAGCAAGTCAACACCACATCGGGCTCGCGCCCATCCACGCGCCCCCACCCCGTCTGCCATCGACTTGATACTCGAGGTGGTTGTCCGCGCTTGCGCGGCGGCCATGGCAGCCAGGGCACAGAGGCAATTCCTTCGTTTCGCGCGACGTCGTCCGTGCATCGTTAGGTCCGTCACGGACCGGTAGAACGACAGAAATAGAAGGACAACGCATCATGAAGCGGATGCTGATCAACGCCACGCAGGCTGAAGAACGCCGCCTGGCCATCGTCGACGGACAAAAGCTCCTCGACTACGAAATCGAGATCGAAGGGCGCGAACAGCGCAAGGGCAACATCTACAAGGCCGTGGTGACGCGCGTCGAGCCGTCGCTGGAAGCCTGCTTCGTCGACTACGGCGAAGACCGCCACGGCTTCCTGCCGTTCAAGGAAATCTCCAAGCAGTACTTCGCGGAAGGCGTCTCGGCCAGCCAGGCCCGGATCCAGGATGCAATCAGGGAAGGCCAGGAACTGGTCGTCCAGGTCGAGAAAGAAGAGCGTGGCAACAAGGGCGCGGCCCTCACCACCTTCATTTCGCTGGCCGGCCGCTACGTCGTGCTGATGCCGAACAACCCGCGCGGCGGCGGTGTCAGCCGGCGCATCGAAGGCGACGACCGCGCCGAACTCAAGGAGGCGATGGACCAGCTCGAATACCCCAAGGGTATGAGCATCATCGCCCGCACCGCAGGCATCGGCCGCTCCGCGCCCGAACTGCAGTGGGACCTGAACTACCTGCTCAAGCTCTGGACCGCCATCGACGGCGCAGCCAAGGGCGGCAAGGGCGCCTTCCTGATCTACCAGGAATCCTCGCTGGTCATCCGCGCGATCCGTGACTACTTCAATCACGACATCGGCGACATCCTGATCGACACCGACGACATCTACGACCAGGCACAGCAGTTCATGGCGCACGTGATGCCGGAACATGCCGCCCGCGTGAAGCGCTATCGGGACGACGCTGCGCTATTCAGCCGCTTCCAGATCGAGCACCAGATCGAATCGGCCTACGCTCGCACCGTGCAACTGCCTAGCGGCGGCGCGATCGTGATCGACCACACCGAAGCACTGGTTTCCGTCGATGTGAACTCGGCGCGAGCCATCAAGGGCGGCGACATCGAGGAAACCGCGACCCGCACCAACCTCGAAGCCGCCGACGAAGTCGCGCGCCAGATGCGCCTGCGTGACCTGGGCGGCCTGATCGTCATCGACTTCATCGACATGGACGAGTCGAAGAACCGCCGCGAAGTCGAAAGCCGCCTGCGAGATGCCCTGCGCCAAGACCGCGCCCGCGTCCAGTTCGGCTCGATCAGCAAGTTCGGCCTCATGGAAATGAGCCGCCAGCGCCTGAAGCCAGCGCTGAGCGAGGGCTCGTCGATCCCCTGCCCCCGTTGCGGCGGCTCGGGCCACATCCGGGACACCGAATCGAGCGCGCTGCAGATCCTGCGCATCATTCAGGAAGAGTCGATGAAGGACAACACGGCCGCAGTGCATGTGCAGGTGCCGGTGGAAGTGGCCTCCTTCCTGTTGAACGAGAAGCGCCCCGAGATCGCCAAGATCGAGCTCAAGCAGCGCGTGACCGTGCTGATGGTGCCCAACAAGACGCTCGAAACCCCCAACTACAAGCTGGAACGGCTCAAGCACGACGATCCACGGCTCGACCACATCGAAGCCAGCTACAAGATGGCCGACGAGATCGAGGACCCGACCTCCGTCACGCGCCGCTCGCAGGAGCCGACCAACAAGCAGACCCCGGTGATCAAGGGGGTGCTACCCGATGCACCGGCGCCAATCGCCGTGCCGAAGCCCGAGACGGTGCGCCCGCCTGTGGCCGCACCGGCACCCACGACGACGGCTACGGCCGCGCCTGCGGTGGCCAAGTCGGCCGAAACCGGCTTTTTCGGCTGGATCAAGCGCCTGTTCGGTGCAGAGCCGGCGCCGGCGCCTGCCCCCGTCGCCATTCCCATCGAGGCACCGAAGCCGCGCCGTGAAGGACGTGGCGGGCGTGACGGCGAAGCTCCGCGAACCGCTCGCGAAGGCGAACAGCGCCGCGGTGGACGCGGCGAAGGACGTGGTGGCCGCGACGGCGATCGCCGCGGGGCTCGCTCCGGCGAGCGTCGTGAGGGCGAGCGCCGCGAAGGACGTGAAACTCGTAGCGAAGCACGCAATGACGGCCAGGTGCGTGAGCCGCGTGAGCCCCGTGACACCCGCGCGCCTCGCGAAGGCGAGCGCCGTGGACGCGGTGAACGCCGTGACGGCGAAGCGCGCCAGTTGCCGGCCGAGGCGACCGACATTCAACTTGACGCACAAGCGATCGCCTCGAACGCCGGCGACGAAGCGGCTACGCCTTCGGAACGCGCACCGCGCGGTCGCGGCGAACGTCGGGAGCGCGGTGAGCGCGGTGAGCGTGGGGAACGCGGCGAGCGCAACACTGACGCCCAGCGCGAACGCAATGGCGAGACCACCGGCGAGACTAACGTCCAAGCTTCGCAAGGTGATGCTCCGGCCGAACGCGGCCAGCGCAACGGTCGCGAAGAGCGCGCACCCCGTGGCGAGCGCAACGAAGGACGCCGCGAGCGTCGCAACGAAGGCACCCCCCGGTCTGACGAGGCATCGGTGGAAGCTCAAGCTCAAGCGGTCGACGCCAACGCATCCACGGGTGCCGGCGCGATCGGCGAAGGCCAAGGTCCCGATGCCGCAACGCGCCGCGACGGCGAAGAGCGCCGCGGCCGGTCGCGGGACCGCTACGGCCGCGATCGCCGCGAGCGCAGCCCCCGCGACGACGCTGATGTGAATCAGCCTGCTCCGGCTGCCCCCGTGACCGCCCAGGCGGACGACGCGCTTCAGGTCGAGGCACCGCCTGTCATGGCGCGCCCTGAGCGCGTCGCAGCCCCTGTGGCGGCGCCCATCGTCGTGGAGGCGAAAACCGCCGCCTCCTCCCGGGCTCTTCCGAAGATTCAGCCCTTCGAACTACCGCTGGACGAACTCGCCCAGGTGGCGGAAGGCTCCGGCCTGCATTGGGTCAATTCGGACGCTGAACGCGTCGCACAGGTTCGCGCTGCGATCGCGGCGGAACCCAAGCCGGTGCACGTGCCGCGCGAACGCCCGCCGGCGATCGTGATCGACGAAGGTCCGCTGGTGCTGGTCGAGACCCGCCGCGACCTCGGCTCGATGGTCCTGCCTTTCGAGCAGCAGCCCGGACAGGACGCAAGCGCCCGTCACTGAGGCGCAAGGGGAGGCGCCTCGCCTCCCCTTTCTCATTTGATCTGAAGAGCCGGCTCGCACGAGCCTCGCGGCACCCGGTTGCCGCAGCCATCCTGAAGACTGGAAGGTCTCCGCCAGCGCCCGCGGGACCCTTTCCTTCACATTCGCGCACCAACGGCCTACTTTGGCTCGCAATCTCGGCGAGAAGATGCTGCGTTGCCCATCGGAAACATCCGTGCTTTCGTGACAAATCGCCAAACGGCGTATGCAAACAACACCCCCAGAGCGTTTAACGTTAACATGTTGTCATACAAAAGGATTACACTTTGGGTGGATATGTTGCAGTGCATCAAAGTGGGCCAGGCAGATACCTACAGAGGAGAAGACCTAGGCCGTTTGGCGGAAGATGTACGGCTTTTGTTGACATCACAGCGGCCGCAGCATATGTTCAAATTCTTGCTAATAGTAGTAAAGCGTTACACTGCCGCGCTCTTGATTGAGGCAGCACCCGTTACGGGGGATTTTTAAATGTTTCGTTCAGACTCGACCGCACATGGCAACGTGGTCCGACGCTTCCCCCCGGAAGGTGGTGGCCCTCCTTCGCCCCCCATTTACGCGCAACCGCGCAAGCTCAACCTCGCCGAACGCGTCACGAAGCGGACCTTTGACATCGTGGGCGCGCTGGTCTTCTTCGTCGTTTTCGGACCCCTCTATTTGCTGGTCGCGCTGGGCGTTGCAGTCAGCATGGGGCGGCCGGTCCACTTCTGGCAAAACCGCCTCGGAGAACGAGGCCAACGGTTTCGCTTCTACAAGTTCCGCTCGATGGTCCGCAATTCCGAGGACGTGCTGGACGAATTCCTGAGCCGCAACGACATGGCGCGCACCGAATGGGACACCTTTCAGAAGCTGGAAAAGGATCCGCGGATTACGCCGATCGGCCAGTTCATCCGCAAGCTGAGTCTCGACGAGCTCCCCCAGTTCTGGAATGTGCTCAAGGGCGACATGAGCATCGTGGGGCCCCGCCCCTGCATGGAGCGCCAGCGCAGTCTCTACGGCAAGGGTTGGGAGCACTATTGCGCGATGCGTCCCGGCATCACGGGGCTGTGGCAGGTCAGCGGACGCAATCGCTTGTCGTACGCCCGCCGCGTCGAACTGGATGTGGAATACGTCAGCAACTGGTCCCTATGGCTCGACATCAAGATCCTCGTGAGGACGGTCCGCGCCGTCACCACGGGGGAGGGCTCGCGATGACTCAGATCCAGCCCGTCGTCCTGTGTGGAGGCAGCGGCACAAGACTGTGGCCGCTGTCGCGCAAGACCCTTCCCAAGCAATTCGTTCCACTGGTCGGCAACAAAAGCCTTCTCCTGCTCACACTCGAGCGGTTGCGGCAGCTCAACACCGAGGTGACCTGCGTCGCGGCTGAAGAGCATCGCTTTCTCGTCCAGGAAGGCATCGACGCAGCCCAGGTGAGCGGCAAGCAACTGCTGGAGCCGGTGGCACGGAACACGGCCGCTGCGATGGCCGCGACCGCGCTGCTGACCGACCCCGAACGCCTGCTGCTCTTCGCGCCTGCCGACCATCACATCCCGGATTCGGAGCGCTTCGTCGCCACGATCCTCAAAGGCATCCCTGCCGCGCTGGCGGGTTATCTCGTGACCTTCGGCGTCGAGCCGACGTTCCCGAGCACGGCCTACGGCTACATCCGTCAGGGCGACAAGCTCGACGCGGCACTGGGCGAAGAAGCTGGCCACGCGGTCGCTGCCTTCATCGAGAAGCCGGATGCAGCCCGTGCCGAACAGTTGCTACTGGAAGGCGGAAACCTCTGGAATGCCGGGATTCTTCTCGTGCAGGCCAAGGTGCTGATCGCGGCGCTTCAGGAGCACGCGAGCGACATCCTGGACGCCTGCAAGCTTGCGACTGCAACGATCGACGCTGACGGCGATTTCATGCGCATGGACGGCGCTGCCTTCGGGCGCTGCCGCAGCCAAAGCATCGACTACGCGGTGCTCGAAAAATGCGCTCGCGTCGCGGTCATTCCCTTCCAGGGCCGGTGGAGCGATGTGGGCAGCTGGAATGCCGTCGCCGACCTGCACGACACCGATGCCAACGGCAACCGCATCAGCGGCCACGGCTTCGCGATGAGCGCCACCAACACCTTCATCCATGCGCCCGGCCGCCCGGTCGTGGCCCTGGGCACCAAGGATCTGCTGGTTGTCGACACGCCCGATGCGCTCCTGGTCGTGCACAACGAATGCGCAGAGCAGGTCAAGGACGTGGTCGCCTTGCTGACCACGCACGGCCACAGCCAGGCGACGCGGCATCGGCGCGTTCCAAGGCCGTGGGGCGCCTACGACAGCATCGACGACGGCGAACGTTTCGCCGTCAAGCGCCTGACGGTCAAGCCCGGCGCGCGACTGGCGCTGCGCATGCACCACCACCGCGCCGAACACTGGGTCGTCGTCCAGGGCACGGCCAAGGTGACCTGCGACGACAAGGCGCAGCTCGTCAAGGAAAACGAATCGATCTACATCCCCGTGGGTGCGATCTACCGGCTGGAGAACGCCGGCAAGACCACCCTGGAAGTGATCGAGGTCCAGACCGGTGGATACCTCGGCGAAGACGACATCGTGCGTCTCGACGACGCCCCTTCCGCAGGCGAAAGAAAACTCGCCTGATCGACCTCTCCCATCAACCTCAAGCCAGCGCGGTAGTTCAATGAACGAGTTTCAGAAGCGAATCTTCGTGGCGGGGCACCGCGGCATGGTTGGGAGCGCGATCGTGCGGTGCCTGGCCGAGAAGGGTTACACCCACATCGTGTCCAGGACCCATGCGGAGCTCGACCTGACCGACCAGGCCCAGGTGCGCGCCTTCTTTGCCGAGGAACGGCCCCAGGAGGTCTATGTGGCTGCCGCGAAAGTGGGCGGCATTCACGCCAACAACAGCTATCCGGCCGAGTTCATCTACTCGAACCTGATGGTCGAGGCGAACCTGATCCACGAGTCCTGGCGCACGGGCGTGAGCAAGCTGCTCTTCCTGGGTTCGAGCTGCATCTATCCGCGGCTGGCCCCGCAGCCCATGGCCGAAGACGCGCTGCTGACCGGCAAGCTGGAACCCACCAACGAGCCCTATGCGGTTGCGAAGATCGCCGGCATCAAGCTCTGCGAGAGCTACAACCGGCAGTACGGCTGCGACTTCCGCAGCGTGATGCCGACCAACCTGTATGGGCCGGGCGACAACTATCACCCCGAGAACAGCCACGTGCTGCCGGCGATGATCCGTCGCTTCCACGAAGCGAAGCTCAGCGACGCACCCTCGGTGGTCATCTGGGGCACGGGCTCACCGAAGCGGGAGTTCCTCTATGTCGACGACATGGCAAGGGCCTGCGTGCACGTCATGGACCTTCCGCGGAACACCTATGCGGCCCATACGGACGTCATGGCCAGCCACATCAACGTCGGCAGCGGTGAAGACCTTTCGATCGCCGAACTTGCACAGACGGTGAGCGACGTGGTGGGCTACCGCGGCGCGATCCACTTCGACACCAGCAAGCCGGACGGAGCGCCGCGCAAGCTGCTCGATATTTCCTGCATCCGCGAACTCGGCTGGAAGCCGAGGGTTTCCCTGCGCGCGGGAATTGTGCTCGCGTACGAAGATTTCTGCAGCGAAGAACTTGTCGCTTGAGGGGCGCGCCCCTCCCCGTCGTGATGTCGAGCATGCACGCAGCCTCCATTTCCCTCATCCCGCCGGGCACCGGCGGCGTGCGGGACTACGCGACGACCGTCGGAGGCCCACTCCACACGCCGCTGCTGGAGCTGACGCCCACGACGGACACCTCAACCCTGTCCGGCGATTTCCTGCTGCTGCATTTCAGCGGCTACGGATTCGAGAAGCGCGGCGTGCCGGTCTGGCTGGTCCGGAAGGTCCGCAGCCTGCGCACCCAGTTCAAGGCCTTCGGAATCGTGTTTCACGAACTCTTCGCGCCGGCGGGTTCTCCGCTGGGTTCGGCGTTCTGGCTCAACGGCTATCAGAAGCGGATCGCCAAGCAACTGCTCGTGCTCTCCGATTTCTGGCTCACCAATCGGGAAGAGTCCGGCCGTTGGCTGCTGAATCAATCCCAGGCCGCGCCTCATCGCGTGCTTCCGGTGTTTTCCAACGTGGGCGAGCCTCCTGCGGTCGATCTGGACAGGGAACCTCGGCTGGTCGTCTTCGGCAGCTCCGGGGTGCGGGCCAATGTCTATCAATGGGGCGACGGCGAGATCTTCCGCTGCGCCAAGCGAAAAGGACTCGAGATCCACGACATCGGGCCGGCCATGTCCGACGGCGTGCTGGCACAGCGCCTCGCGCAGGAAGGTGTCGTCACGCATGGAAAGCTGTCGGCCGAGGATGTCAGCCGCGCACTGTCCAGCGCGACCTATGGCGCCCTGTCGTATCCGACGGACTACGTCTCCAAGAGCGGCGTCTTCGCCGCATACAGCGCCCATGGCATCTGCCCCATCCTGCTCTGGCAGGACTACGGGGCGCACGACGGCCTGACGGCGAACGTTCACTACGCGGCCGGTTTCGATGCGTTGGAGGCGTCCGACATCGATTCGCGCTCCGTCGGACTCGCCGCGCGCCAGTGGTATGAGCCACACTGCGTGAATGCCCATGTCACCGCGCTTCGCACGCTGATCTCCGAGGCTCGAAGGTGAACGACATCCGCTTTCTCTGGATCTCGCGCGAGCGCCCCGAACGAGGGTCGCGGCGCTGGCTCGTGGTGTGGGCGAAGCGGGCCCTGAACTTCCGCGCCTTGCTGAAGATCCTGAGGAATCGCCGCCACTTTCGCGCGCGCGGCGTCGAGGTGGGCGCGCTGTCCATCCTCGACCGCTTCGACCTCAAGGGACCGGCCTCGAACCTGCGCGTCGGCGAGCACACCTTCATCTCGGGCTCGACGGAGATCGTCGCGCTCGACACCGTCACCATCGGCTCGCGCGTCGTCATCAACGACCGGGTCACCATCCTGACCGCCAGCCACCATGTGGGAGACCCGGGCTGGCGGCTCTTCAAGAAGCCGATCCACATCGAGGACTACGCATGGATCGCCGTCGGCGCGACGATCCTGCCCGGCGTCAGGATCGGCTATGGCGCCGTCGTCGGCGCGGGCGCGGTGGTCGCAAAGGATGTCCCCCCGCTCGCGGTAGCCACGGGCAACCCCGCAACGATCCGGCTGAACGCCCGTCCGCCCGATCTTTGCTACGACCCCGTTTCGCTGCTTCCCGCCTACGAGGCGTGGACCGGTCACGACAAGGGAATCCGCCCGCCGGCGACGCCGCCTCTGCAGGGCGAGGCGGGCTCAGGACCACGACCATGACCATGAAATCCATCCTCGTCACCCATCCCGGGCTGCAGCACTCGCACCAGCTCGCCCTGGCCCTCCATGAGAGGTCGCTGCTGCAGTCCTTCTGGTCTGGCGTGCCCGTGGCCGCGCAAGGCGAGCCGCCGCCATGGTGGCTGCCGGGAAAATACCGACAGAAGGTTCGCCACGTCGATATTCCGGCGGCGCTGCGCCGTCATCCGGCGCGCTTCCAGGTTGCGTTGCGCGTGGCGGGTTCGATGAGCCATAGCCGGACAAGCTCCGACACGACGCATCGCATCTTCCATTGGTTCGATGCATGGGCCGCCCGGCACATCCTGAGGTTCAAGCCGAAGGTTGTGGTCGCTTATGAAAACGCGGCATATCACACCTTCAAGGCCGCTAAGGCGATCGGCGCGCGGTGCGTGCTGGATGCCGCCGCGTTCCACCACCGGACATTGATCGAGCTGTACGCCGACCCCAACACGCCCTACACGCCCGAGATCAACCGGCGCAAGGACGAAGAGGTCGAGATGGCCGACCTGATCCTCACCTGCTCGCCGCTGGCGGCGGAAAGCTACGTGAGGAACGGCGTCGCGCGCGATAAGCTGCGCCCCCTGCTGCTGGGCGCTGAACCGCCTGCCCAGGTCCCGACCTGGCAGCCGCACCAGGGCAGCCCGCGGTTCGTTTACGCGGGCACGCTGAGCCGCCGCAAGTCGGCCGACCTGATCACCGACGCGTTCCAGCGGCTGCATGCGGAAGGCCTCTCGTACGACCTGGAATTCATGGGCGGCATCAGCGAGCCGAGCCTCGGGGACGCGATCGCGGCGACACCCAATGCACGCCACAGGCCCCATGCGCCGCAGAAGGAGCTGTACGCGGTACTGGCCCAGGCGGACTGCCTGCTGCTGCCCTCCCGTTCAGAGTCCTTCGGCATGGTCGTCGCCGAAGCCATGGCCTGCGGCACGCCGGCCATCGTGTCGACGAATACTGGCGCCAAGGCACTGGTCGAGGCCAACCCGGGAAGCGGCTGGATCGTCGAACCCAACGTGGACGCACTCTGCGCCACGGTGCGCCAGCTCATCCAGAACCCCCAACTGCTGCAGGCGGCGCGGCCGGCCGCGATGCAATCGGGGCAGGCCTTCTCATGGGCCAACTACCGCTCCCGCGCAGGCCAGCTCCTGGAGGAGTTCGTGCAATGAGCACCACCGCGGCGCACTTTCCACGCACGTTGAGCCATCGCACCTCGCTGAGTCGTGCCGGCTATGCGTTCATCGCGGTCTTCCTGATCGTGGTGCTGGAGGGGGCGGTCCGCAAGTGGGTGCTTTCGTCGGCGACCTTGCCGCTGATCTTGGTGCGCGATCTGATCGCGATCTACGTGATCTTCTACGCGTGGAACAGCGGGGCCCTGCGGCGGCAGAAACGCGTCACCACACCGCTGCTGGGATGGTCGTGCGTGGTCGTGGGATGGGGCCTGCTGCAACTCGTCGGTGGAGAGAGTTCACCAACAGTACTGCTGATCGGCCTGCGCTTCTGGCTGCTCTACATCTGGTTCGGCGTCGCGGCGGCTGCGGCGATGACCGAAGCCGACTACCGCGCTGCCATTCTGGTGGCGGCCGGCACCCTTCTCGTGATGGCGCCGCTCTCGGTGCTGCAGCACTTTTCGCCGCCGGGCGCGCGCATCAATGCGCAGACGGAAAGTACAGACGAGGAAGGGGTTTTCGTCGCCGTGGCCGGCGTGGTCCGCACGACGGGGACGTTCAGTTTCACGCTCGGCTACACCACCTTCATCGCGCTCCTGGCGCCTCTCGTCCTCGCGCTCGTCGGCGCGAGGAAGAGGACCCGGCTGCAGTTCTTGTTCGTGACGGCAGTCTTCGGGTGCTTGGTCGTCGCCAGCGTGGTCAGCGGCTCACGCGCTGCCGTTATCTACTCGGGGCTGATGGTGGCAACCTACTTTGCGGGAAGGCTCTGGCTGGCGAAGGGCAAGGGGAAAGTCAGGGCGGCCATTGCCATCTTCTTCGGCATGATCCTGGTGGCATTGCTCCTCTACGCGTTCAGCGGTGCCATCGAAGTCACCGGCCAGCGATTCGAGCAGGCCTCTGAGGTCGAGGATTTCTGGGAGCGACTGCTCCACATCTTCATCGGAGAGCCGTACACCTACGATAAGATCACTTGGCTCGGGTACGGGCTCGGCCTGGGCTCCAACCTGGCCACCTATGTGCGCACCGGCGACTCCACCTACTTTGCGCTGGCCGAAGTCGAGGCTAGCCGGATCCTGCTGGAAGGCGGCCTCATCGGCTACCTGTTCACGGCGCTCAAGCTCGTGGTCCTGTCCATCGGCGTCGGCAAGAGCGTGCGCCTCGCCTACAGGCAACGCTCCGTGTACCCGATTCTGCTCTGGATGACCGTGTCTCTGGCCATCCTCACATGGTCGGCAGTGGGCCAGATCTCCGCCCATGGGCTGCTGGGCCTCCTGCTGGCTTTCGGGTTGCTCGTCTTCAGGTTCCCGAAGATGGAATTCTTCCCCCCTCGAAGCGCGGCGACGTGAGGCTCCTTCACCTGATCACGTCGGTGGACCCGCGTGGAGGCGGCCCGATCGAGGGCGTCCTGAGAATCCACGAAGCGCTCGTCGGCCTGGGCCATGGCAGCGAACTCCTGTCTCTGGACGATCCCTCGGCGCAGTTCGTGCACGACTGTCCGGCGCCGATCCATGCGCTGGGGCCATCTTCCACCAGCTATCACTACAACCGGAACGTCGTCGGCTGGCTGCGCGAGCATGCGTCCGACTATGACGCCGTGATCGTCAACGGCCTCTGGCAGTATCCCGGCTTCGCCACATGGCGGGCGCTGGGCCAGTCCGTCACGCCCTACTTCGTCTACACGCACGGGATGCTCGATCCGTGGTTCAAGCGGCGCTATCCGCTCAAGCACCTGAAGAAGTGGCTGTACTGGCCCTGGGGCGAATACCGGGTGCTGCGCGATGCGGCCGCGGTGATCTTCACCTGCGAGGAGGAACGCGTGCTGGCGCGCCAATCCTTCTGGCTGTATCGCGCGCGGGAAGTCGTGGGCTCCTACGGCACCTCATCTCCGCCATCGAATGCGCGGGAACTGGCGTCTACCTTCCTGTCGGCGTTCCCCGAGCTGAAGGACAAGCGCCTGCTGCTCTATCTTGGCCGCGTCCACGAAAAGAAGGGTGGCGACCTGCTGGTCGAAGCGTTTGCCCGCGTGCTGGGTGACAGTCCGGACCTGCGGCTCGTGATGGCCGGCCCCGGCGAGGAAGCTCTCGTGCAGCAGCTCAAGAGCCGCGCCGAGCAATTGGGCATCGCGTCGCACATCACATGGACGGGGATGCTGGCCGGCGACATGAAATGGGGCGCCTTCTACGCCGCCGACGCCTTCTGCCTGCCCTCTCACCAGGAAAACTTCGGCATCGCCGTGGTGGAAGCGCTTGCCTGCGGCAAGCCGGTCCTGATCAGCGACAAAGTGAACATCTGGCGCGAGATCGCCGAAGACGGCGCGGGTCTGGTCGGCGACGACACGCTCGAAGCGACCGTCGACACCCTGCAACGCTGGCTGGCGCTGCCGCGTTCGGAAGTAGCTGCCATGCGCATCGCGGCGCTGCGCTGCTTTCAATATCGCTTTCAGGTCAGGCAGGTCGCCGAGACACTCGTCCAGATCATCGGAGACCATTCTCCCGGGGCCTCGCGCTTCGGCCCACTTCAAGGTCCGCAAAGCGCGCCGAGCCGGCGCCACAACACTGTCTGAAGGCCTCATGAAGCTCCTCGTCTACGGAATCAATTTCGCGCCAGAGCTCACCGGCATCGGCAAGTACACGGGCGAAATGGTTGCCTGGCTGGTCGCGCAGGGGCATGAGGTGCGCGTCGTCACCGCCCCGCCCTACTACCCGGACTGGGCCGTCTGGCCCGGCTACAGCGCTTCGCGCTACGCCACCGAGACATGGCACGGCGCCACTGTGATCCGCACGCCGCTGTGGGTGCCACGCAAGGTGACGGGCGCCCGCCGCCTCCTCCATCTGGCCAGCTTCGCGCTGACCAGCATTCCGGCGCTGCTCGCGCAATGGCGTTGGAAGCCCGACGTCGTGTGGGTGACCGAGCCGCCCTTGTTCTGCTCGCCGGCCGCACTCGCGTTCGCGCGCCTGCGTGCGGCCAAGGCATGGCTGCACATCCAGGACTATGAAGTGGATGCAGCCTTCGAACTCGGCCTCCTCAAAGGTGCGCGCCTGCGTTCGCTCGTCGCGGCCGTCGAGCGTGGCCTGATGCGCCGCTTCGACCGCATCTCGACCATCTCGCTGCGCATGATGGAACGCGCCAGCACCAAGGGCACCGAGGACGCCAGACTGGTCTCGCTGCCCAACTGGGCCGACGTATCCGCCATCCAGCCGCTGCGCGCCGACAGCCCCTATCGCGCTGAACTCGGCATCGCTTCCGACGCCGTGGTCGCGCTCTATTCCGGCAACATGGGCGCCAAGCAGGGTCTGGAACTCCTGGCCGAGACCGCCCTCATGCTTCGCGACCAGCCGAAGCTGGAGTTCGTCTTCTGCGGCAACGGCGCCGGCCGCGCCGACCTGATGAAGCGCTGTGAGGGACTTGAAAACGTACGCTTTCTGGACCTGCAACCCGTCGACCGCCTGGGCGACCTGCTGGGTCTTGCAGACATTCATCTCTTGCCCCAGCGCGCCGACGCCGCCGACCTCGTAATGCCCTCCAAGCTCACCGGCATGCTGAGCAGCGGCCGTCCGGTCGTCGCCGGCGCCCGCGCCGAAACCGAACTCGGCAAGGTCACAGCCCAATGCGGCATCGCCGTCCCCCCAGACGACGCCAAGGCCTTCGCCGGCGCCGTCATGACCCTGGCATCCCAGCCAGACCTGCGCCGCGACCTCGGAGCCCGGGCCCGTAGCTACGCCGAAGAACGCTTCGACCGCAACGCCGTGCTAGCGCAGTTCGAACGCGACCTGGAAGCCTGCATCACTCAAGTGGAACCCCAGGGCCGGCGTAGCCAAGCCCCTTCGTGAGCCCTTCGTGGAACACCGCGGAACCGGCTCCGCCGGGCCGCTGGTGTTGCCCCGGCAGGGGGTGGGCGGCTACACGAAGTGAGCAAGCCTGGGGGCTTGCCTATTGTTCTTCGGGCAGGATGCTCTCGTAGTTGTAGTTGGTATAGCGATACCTGCCGTACTTATACGCCGCGTACCCACGACGCCCGACGTTCATCGCATTGAGCAGTACGCCTGTGGCCGTCTTGCCGCTCATCACGAGCCGTCGCGTGCTCTCCTTCAGTTCGCCCATGGTCGACAGATCGGCGCGCGCAACCAGCAGCACCGTACCCGCATGCGTCGCGACCGTGCTGGTGTCGGCGGCGACCAACACCGGAGGGGTGTCGATGACGACAAGGTCGTACTGCCCTGACAGCTTCTCCAGCGCCGACTTGAACGAGTCGGACACCAGCAGTTCCGCAGGATTCGGAGGCAATTGGCCGGTGGCCAGGAAATCGAGATTGGGCACCACTTGGCGGTGAACAGTCTGCTGCACCGTCAAGCTGCCCGCAATCAGCTCCGACAGGCCGCCATGGCGCTGCAGCCCGAAGTACTGGTGCGTGTGGCCGCGCCGGAGGTCGGCGTCGATCAACAGCGTCTTCCGACCGGCTGCCGCCATCAGCGCGGCGAAGTTCGCCGTCACGAAGCTCTTGCCGACGCCCGGCGTGGGGCCGGTGATCAGGACCCGGTTGTTCGGAGCCTCCAGCATCGCGAACTGCATGGCGGTGCGCAGGCTTCGCAGGCTTTCCACGGCGGGATCGTCCGGATGCTCGATGGCCAGCAGCCTGACGCCGGTGGCGCCGCTGAGCCGCCGCTTGGAGATCGCGTCCTGCGCCGCACTCAGCGGGATCGTGGAGAAGACCGGCAGTCCACACTCGGCCTCGACTTCGTGCGGATCGCGAAGCCGCCGCTCGACGAAGGCGTTGCGCAGGAAGGCGGCGGCGACGCCCAGGAACAAGCCCAGGGCCAATGCGGCACCGATGATGACCTTCCGGTTCGGCTTGACGGGATAGGTCGGAAGGATGGCTTCATCCAGCACACGGACATTGCCGACCTTGCCTTCCTTCACCAGCCGCAGTTGCAGCGCGTTGTTGAGCAGCGACTGGTAGAGTTCCGTGTTCACCTTCACGTCGCGCTCCATGCGCACAGCCTCCTGCTGAAGCGCGGGCAGGTTCTTGATCCGCGCCTGGATGCCGCCCATGTCCACCTTCAAGGCGGCGATCTGCGAGTCCAGGGTCTGGATGGTGGGGTGATTCACGGTGAACCGGCTTTCCAGTTCGCGCCGGCGTTGCTCGGCTTCGAGCAGCTTCGTCTGGCGATCGACTGCCTGCCCCAGGACCAGCGTGGCCTCCTCCCCGATGGTCACGGTGCCCTTCTCCATGCGAAAGCGGTTGTAGGCGTCCTCGGAGGCCTCCACCTGGCGCTTGAACTGCGGAAGCTGGACGTCGAGGAACGCCAGGGTCTTCTGCGCCTCTGCCGCCTTGCGCTCGATGTTCTGCTTGACGTATTGCTCACCGACCGCGTTCAGCAAGCGTGTGAGCTTGTAGGGATCCCCGTCCTGCAGTGACACGCTGATGATGCCGGACGCCTTGCCACGCTCGGCCAGGGCGAGGCTGGACTGCAGGGCGATAGTGGTCGGCAGCTTGGCGGAGCGCACGAGGTTGAACTGCGCACCCGGCTTGCCGGCGAGCTCGGTCACCAGCAGCTCGATGCTTCCCTTGCCGACATTCGCCTTCAGGAGCGTGCCAACCGTCCCGGTCAGCGGCTCGGGCAG
This sequence comes from Variovorax sp. J22R115, assembly GCF_030317005.1. Taxonomy (NCBI): domain Bacteria; kingdom Pseudomonadati; phylum Pseudomonadota; class Betaproteobacteria; order Burkholderiales; family Comamonadaceae; genus Variovorax; species Variovorax sp. J22R115. The sequence continues at coordinate 183,104 of NZ_JASZYM010000014.1, forward strand.
GCCCGGGGACGAAAGCGTGTACTTCCCGGCCTCCTGGGCGGTCACGATGAAGAGCGAACCCTCCATTTGGACAGGCACGTTGAATTCGGACACCGCGATCTGCTCCGTGCCCGACACGTAGCCGTCGAGCCACAGGAATCCCGGGTCCGACAGGCCGGTCGCGCGCCGCGCCATCCAGCCGCCGACGTACGGGACGTAGCGCGGATTGGCCGTGATGTAGAGCTTGGTGGCCTCCACCGCTTGGCCCGCGATCATGCGCGAACGAAGAATCTCGATCTCCGCGCTCGCGGGTGTCTTGACGTCGACCAGCCCGCCGGCTTCGCTCAGGATGCCCTTGCCGCCGGCGTCCGTATCCTCGACCTGGACGACAAGGTTCCCCTCGTAGATCGGCCGCTGCAGCAACGCATAGGCGACGCCGATCGCGAACACGACGAGGGTGACGGCAGCAATCAACCACTTGTTCGCCGTCAGGACCTCGAGGTAGTGCCCGAGGTTGAGATCCTCCTCGTCCGTCGTGCCGAAAGAACTGGGACTGGCTTTGGGTGGTGTGAGAGTGGAGGTCATCGACTGGATACTCTTGATATGCGTTTGACCCATTCCTGGGCGCCGTCTTCTATGAGCGAAAAGGACTGGCTGAAAGCCGTGCGGCCCGCGCGGTAGGGGTCAGGCACGTCCTGGTCGCTGAACTCGCACAGACGAAACACCTTGCCGGCAGCAAAGACGTAGCGCTCCTCGACCGTGCGCCGCTGCTCATGGTCCATCACCAGGATCAGATCGGCTCTCTGGCACAGGTCGAGACTGATCTGGCGCGCACGATGGCTTGCGAGGCTGAGGCCGCGCTCGTCCATCAATTCGCAGGCGATCGGATCTGCCTTGCTCCCGACCAGCGCCTCCAGGCCCGCGGAACTGACCTGCGCGTCCGGCAAGGCCGCGGCAAGAAGGCCTTGCGCCATCGGGCTGCGACAGATGTTTCCGAGGCACACGACGAGGACGTTCCGGATGGTCACGATCTCTACTGTCCGGAAACTGGCGAACCCAGCTGGCGATAGGTGATCGCGGTCGTGGCGGTCGGGAGAACGAGGTTCAGCACGCGGTTCCACTGAACCAGCGGGACGGGATCGACGTACACCACGTCCTTGGGCTTCAGCGCGAAACCATCCGCCATCGCGATGGCCGTCGGCGTGCGCGCGTCGAGGTGGAAGATCGACTGGCCCTTCGCCTCGTTGCGGATCACGTAGATCTGAATCGGGTTGGCGGTGGTCAGGTTGAGGCCCCCGACTTCGATCAGCGCGTCATTCAGGCTCAGCCGGCCGCTGCGCAGCATGACGCCCATCTGCTGCGTCACTTCACCCATCACTGTGACCTTGCTCTCGTCGCGATTGCGCACATAGATCATGTCGCCGGTCTTGAGCGGGATGCGGCTGGGATCGATGCCGGCGTCGGCCATGGCGATCAGGTCGATGCGCGTCGTCTTTCCGTCGCGCGTGAGGTTCACGGAGGTTCGGTCGCCGCTCGGAGCCACGCCGCCCGCACGATTGAGCGCCTCGGAAAGCGTCATCGGAATGTCCGTGAACACCTGCAGGCCGGGCGTGCGCACTTCGCCTTCCATGTAGGCACGCTTGCTCCGGAAAGCCTCGACGCGCACGCTGAGCTGCGGATTCTTGAAGACGCGCGACAGCCGCTGCACGACGGCTTCTTCCAACTCCTGGATGGTCATGCCGACCACGTTCAGCTTGCCCACGTAGGGGAAGCTCAAGTGTCCGGTGTTCGACACGATGTAGCCCGGCGCCGGCGAAACGCTGGCCGGATCGGCCACCGTGGTCGCCGGGACGGTGCTGAACACCATCTCCGGATGATCGAATACCACGATCCCCACGACATCGCCGATCCCGATGCGGTAGGGCCCGGCCTGCCCGAGCAAGGCCATCACGTCGGGACCGAGCTTGGTCTCGAGGGTGGCCGCGCGCTGCGCCTGAATCAAATCGGGCGTGATCTCGATGAGAGCGCCCGGAGGCGGCGGATCGATGGTGGACGTCGAGAAGCCCGCGGGCGACACGGATTTCGACGCGTCATTGCTTGCGGAACGGAAGCCCGGTGCCAGCGGCGCACAGCCCTGGACCAGCACACCTACGGCGACCAGCAAAGCGGCATGTAGTGGAAGACTTTTCAAAACTAACTCCGCATCGTGACCCAGAAATGAATACTTTTGCAAACAGTTACGACTGTACATCAGGAAATCGGGCTGCTCAAACCCTTTCTCGGCGTAGGTCGTAAGGCAGAGGCGATCGAGATTTATGACCCAAAAAGGCAATGCAAGTTGTAGGCGCACTGCCCGCATTGAAACTTTCGGGCTAATCGCAACGCTACTATTTAGATAGCACACTCGCCGCGTGCGGCGGGGGTTTCTCAGGGATTTTCTGCTTGAGCCGCGCGCTTCCAGGCTGCGGAGGCCTGGTCCGCATCGTCGCGCGCTTCGGCAAGTTGCGCCAGCGCCAGCCAGGCTCGTCGATGTAGGTTCGCGTCATGCAAGCCAAGTCCGGCCTGTGTGAGCAACTGTTGCGCCTTGCCCCAGAGCTGGCGCCGCATGCAGGCCATTCCGGCAAGGTACTGCAGATTGGCGTCGCGCGGGCTGTTTCGCTGCGCCGATTCGATGCGGGCCAGCCATTCGGCATCGACCGAGTCGAGACCCGCCTCAAGGGCTCTCACCAGCCTGACCTGCAGGGATGCACCCAGGCTATGAGGCTGCTCGATCATGCGTTCCCAGACCGGCAGCAGCCAGGCGCGCGCCAGCGTGAGATCGCCGCGCAGCGCCACCATGCGCTGGGCCGCGTGGATCGCGACCTCGGGCATCTCGCGCTCCCAGCTTTCGAACTCATTCCAGGCGCGCAACAGTTGGGTCGGATCGTGTGCGCCCGACAGCAGTTCGGTCGCCAGCCCGCGCACGATGCTTTGTGCCGCGGCATCCGAGAAGGCGCGGTGCTTGGCCAACAGGCGCGCGGTTTCGAGCGCTTCAAGCGTCCGGCCATCCTGACGCGTCGCCTTCAGGCGCAAGCGCAATGCCAACGTCCGCCGTTGCGCGCCCTGCGGCAGCTCCTCCAGCCGAGCCAGGGCGGCGGGCGCATCGCGATCGTCGAGCGCCCAGCGGGCGGCACGCAATTGCACACCTTCGCGTGTTTCGGGCGTCGACAGGGCGCCGCGCTCCGCACTCTCGTTGAGGGCCTGCTGCAGATGGGCATCGCGAGCGGGGCGGTCCTGCAGCGATTGCGCGCTCTCTGCCGCAAGCAGATGCGCCATGACACGCACCTGCAAGGCCTGCGGAAGCCCCGCGTCCAGCGCCGCGAGCGCTCTTTCCTGCGAGAGCGCGGCCAGGGCGGACTTGCGCGCGCGCGAAAAGCGTCCGGCCAGCAGTTGCACCGCGGCGTCGAGCAGCGCGGCGTGCAGCGCACGCTCCTTTTGCTGCAGGCGCCACTGACGCGCCTGCTTCGGCAGCGAGAAGAGCGCCGAGAGACCGCGCAGCGCAACGTGCAGCAGCACGAAGGCGGCCACCAGGAGCAGCAGCACCAGGTTCAGCGACAGGTCGACCCGCCATGGCGGCCAGAAGACGGTGATCGTGCCCTGGTTGTTGCCGGCGAACAGCGCGACAGCAGCCGCGATGCCGAAGAGTGCGAGAAACCAAAGGGCTGCGCGCATAACCCGACTAGCGACCGGCCGCGGCCGTTGCCAACGCCGCCAAGGTTTCGTCGACGCGCGGCGGCTCGCTGGTCTTCACCTGCGCCTGGAGCTGCTGCACCAGCGTGGCGGCGGCCTGGACGCGACGCGAGGCCGGATCGAAATAGCGGTTGATCGCCGCCGAGACCGTCGCGAGCTCGCCGCGGGCCGTATCGACCTGCCTCGACAACAGCGCCAGGCGCGCGTTGAGCAGCTTGAGCTTGAGGTTCTCGCGCAGGAAGAAGGTCTGGTCGGGCGTCAGCAGCACCGCCTCGGGGCGTTCGATGCGTCCGACCCGCAGCAGCGAGCGCGCCTCGTTGCGCACCATCGACAGGAAGCGCTGCCACCACGGAGCATCCGCCGGCACGGGCTCGACCTGCAGCGCATTGCTCCCCGCGATGCGCGTGCCCACCGCGTTGAGAACGGGCAAGTCGTCCACGCTGCGAATGAGGTCGTCGAGCTTCTGGAGCGCTTCGCCGTTGTCGCCGCTCGCGCTGCTGCGAAGCCGGTCGGCATCGTGCTGCATCGCGCGCTGCAGCGGAGCGAGACGCGGCTGCGCGGCGCGCGAAATTCGCATGTCGCCCGCCTTGAGCGCCGCAAGCAAAGGCTGGACGTTGCCCGTGACCTGCGCCTGCTGCAACGCGAGCCGCACGGCCGCCTCGATGTCGACGACCAGGTTCTCGTCGCGCGAGCGCGAAAGACTCTGCATCAGCTCCTCGAGCTGGGAGCGTTGCAAGGCGACCTCGCCCACGCGCGTCTCGGCGAGGGCCAGCCGCGCCGCCGTGTCGCGCACGACTTCATGCGCTTGCCGTGCAAGCGTGCGGGCCTCGAGGGATTGGGCGAGTGCATCGGCGCTCTGGCGCGCGAGCTGCTCCTGCATGCCGCTGACCTTTTGCCAGAGCGCCAGTGCAATCACCAGCGCGGCCAGGGCAACGATGGCCAGCACCGCGAACATGACTTTCGACAGCAACGCCACGGCCGCCGCATGGCTTGTCTGCACAGGGGACAGCACCGGAGCGCGCACCACAGCCTCATGCGGGGACTCATTCAAGACGGAAGCGTCGCTCATGCGAGGGATTCTATCGACGCGACCAGTGCCACCGGCGACGGGCTGGAGACTCGCACACTGCCGAAACCCGCCGCGCGCGCTGCATCGGCGATGCGCTCGTGCGTGGCAATCGCCCGCGCCGCGTTCCATCGCGTGTCGGGCATGCAGCGGCACAGATTGGCGATGGCCTCCGAACTGCTGAACAGCCAGACCGCGCCCCCGCTCGCAGCTTCGGCCGCGAGCTGGTGCTCGGCCTCGCCGAAGGTCGGTGCCAGACGTCGATAGGCGGTCACCTCGTCGCAAGCACCGCCAGCCGCGGCGATCTCGCGCGCAAGCCAATCGCGTCCAGAGACCCGGCCCGAAGCGTCGCCACCCCGCACGATCAGCACCCGTGTCCCTGGCCGCACCTGCGGTCGCACCAGCGCCCACAGGGCTTCGGAATCGAACTGCGCGGCATCCGCAGGCGGCGCGTCGATCGACGACTCCGGCACGCCAGCTTCCCGCAGCCCGCGCGTGGTGCCGGGACCTGTTCCCCAGAAGCGCGAACGTGCGGCCGCGCTGGCGTCGATGCCCCTGAAGAAATGCTCGGCTGCGGCGGCGCTCACGAACATCAGCGCGTCATAGTCGGAGAGGTGTCGCCACGTCGCGTGAAGCGCCCGGGGATCTTCCAGCGGCTCGATTGCGATCAACGGCAATGCGACCGCGTCCAGCCCCGCGGCCCGCAAATCGTCGACCCAGCGCGCAGCCTCGCGGGCTGGGCGCGTGACGATCACGCGTGAGGCGGCCATTTCAATGTGCGCCGGCCGCGCGCAGCATCCTCGCGGCATCGTCGCCTAGCGCGCCGGCCTCCGCGAAATCCGAAACATGGGCCAACACATGCACCCGCACCAGCGGTTGCGTGCCCTCGGGATCGCCCCAGGCCGCATCGATGCGCAGGCCGTCATCGGGCTGCCATCTCGCATGGGCCGCCAGCGGCATGGAGCAGCTGCCGCCCATCGCGCGGCTGACCGCGCGCTCAGCCGCGGTGGCGAGCCAGTCGCTGCGGCTCGACAGTGGCGCGAGCAGATCGATCAAGTCATTTCGATCCGCGCGCACCTCGATGCCGAGCGCACCCTGCCCTGCGGCCGGCAGCATGGTGTCGGGCTCGAAGGTCTGGCGGATGCGGCTTTCGAGGCCCAGCCGCTTCAAGCCGGCAGCGGCCAGCACGATCGCGTCGTACTGACCTTCGTCGAGTTTGCGCAGCCGCGTGTCGAGATTTCCGCGCAAGGGCTCGATCCGCAGATCAGGCCGCAGCGCGCGCAGCAGCACCACGCGACGCAGGCTGGAGGTGCCGACCACCGCGCCTTGCGGCAAGTCGTCGAGCGACGGATAGCGCGGCGACACGAGCGCGTCGCGGGGATCCTCGCGCTCCAGCACGCAGGCCAGCGCGAACCCTTCGGGCAGGTCCATCGGCACGTCCTTGAGCGAATGCACCGCGATGTCGGCGCGCCCTTCTTCGAGCGCGAGTTCGAGTTCCTTGACGAAGAGTCCCTTGCCGCCGACCTTGCTGAGCGAGCGGTCGAGGATCTGGTCGCCGCGGGTGGTCATGCCGAGCAGGCTTACCGTGTGGCCTTGTTCTTGCAGAAGGGCCTTGACGTGCTCGGCTTGCCACATGGCCAGCCGGCTTTCGCGCGTGGCGATGACGATGTTGCTCAAGACCGTTTTTCCCATGAGAAAGAGACCCGCGGGATGCTAGCATGTTGCGCCGCAGCAACGTCGCCGCAGGCCCATCGAACGAGGAGATGTTCCGAATGAAGACGAGCCCCGCCCCGGCTGCCACCAAGCGCCGGCACAGTGACGAAGACCTGCCCCTCATCAACGACATCCGCCTCCTCGGCCGCATCCTCGGCGATGTGATCCGCGAGCAGGAAGGCGCGGAAAGCTACGCGCTGGTGGAAAAGATCCGCACCCTGTCGGTGGCTTTCCGGCGCGACGCGGACCATGCGGCGGACCGCGCGCTCAAGAACCTGCTCAAGGGCCTGAGCGCGGCCGAGACGGTGCGGGTCATCCGCGCCTTCACCTACTTCAGCCACCTTGCGAACCTGGCGGAGGACCGCCACCAGATCCGGCGCCGCACCGAAGCCGACCGTGCCGGCGAGAGCGCCGAAGGCAGCCTGGAGGTCGCACTCGCGCGCATCCGCAAGGCCGGCATCAAGCCCGAGGCGGTGGTAGCGTCGCTCGTGCACAGCTACGTGTCGCCGGTGCTTACCGCGCACCCGACCGAGGTGCAGCGCAAGAGCATCCTGGACGCCGAGCGCGCCATCGCGCAGCTGCTAACCGCTCGCGACGAGATCGCCTTGCGGCAGCTCGCCTTCGCGGGCAAGAAGGATGCGTTGACACCGATCGAATACGCCGAGAACGAAAGCCAGATGCGGACCCGCGTCACGCAGCTCTGGCAGACGCGCCTCCTGCGCTTCTCGAAGCTCACGGTGGCCGACGAGATCGAGAATGCGCTGAGCTACTACGAAGCGACTTTCCTGCGCGAGATCCCGCGCGTGTATGCCGATCTGGAGAAGGCGCTGGCCCACGGCGGCGCTGTCCCTTCGGTCGCGCCCTTCCTGCGCATGGGCCAGTGGATCGGCGGAGACCGCGACGGCAATCCCAACGTGACGGCCGAGACCTTGGAGTACGCCCTGCGGCGCCAGGCCGAGTTGGCGCTGCGCCACTACCTGACGGAAGTGCACTACCTGGGCGGCGAGCTGTCGCTGTCGGCCACCCTGGTCGACGTGTCGGTGGAGATGCAGGCGCTGGCCGAGCGCTCGCCCGACAAGAACGAGCACCGGGTGGACGAGCCCTATCGCCGCGCATTGACGGGTATCTACTCGCGCCTGGCCGCGACCCTGCGTGATCTCACCGGCGGGCAGGCCGCGCGCCACGCCGTGCCGCCGCAGAACCCCTATCCCAACGCCGAGGAGTTCCTGGCCGACCTGCGCACCATCGAGGAATCGCTCGGCGACAAGCACGGCGCCGTGCTGGCCGCGCAACGGCTGCATCCGCTGATCCGCGCGGTGGAAGTGTTCGGCTTTCACCTCGCAACGGTCGACCTGCGCCAAAGTTCGGACAAGCACGAGGCGGTGGTCGCCGAACTGCTCGCCACCGCGCGCATTGAGCCCGACTACGCCTCGCTGGCCGAGGAGGCCAAGCAGACGCTGCTGCTGCGGCTGCTCGACGACGCCCGCCCCTTGCGCGTGCCGGATGCCGACTACTCGCCCCTGGCAAGGAGCGAGATCGCGATCTTCGCCGCTGCCCGCACGGCGCGTGCGCGCTTCGGCGTGGCGGCCATCCGCCACTACATCATCAGCCACACGGAGACCGTGAGCGATCTGCTCGAAGCCTTTTTGCTCCAGAAGGAGGTCGGCCTGTTGCGCGGAACGCTGGCCGAGAACGCCACCTGCGATTTGATCGTCGTGCCGCTCTTCGAAACCATCGAGGACTTGCGCAACGCCGCGCCGATCGTGCGCGCCTTCTACGCCCTGCCCGGCATCCATGCACTGATCCAGCGTTCGGGCGCCGAACAGGACGTGATGCTCGGCTACAGCGACAGCAACAAGGACGGCGGCATCTTCACCAGCAACTGGGAGCTTTATCGCGCCGGCCTCGCGCTGGTCGCGCTCTTCGACGAACTGAACGTGGAGAGCAGCGTGCCCATCCGCCTGCGCATGTTCCACGGCCGAGGCGGCACGGTGGGTCGCGGAGGCGGTCCGAGCTACCAGGCGATCCTCGCGCAGCCGCCGGGCACGGTGCGCGGGCAGATCCGCTTGACCGAACAAGGCGAAGTGATCGGCTCGAAGTACGCCAACCACGAGATCGGCCGGCGCAATCTCGAGACGCTGGTCGCCGCGACGCTGGAGGCCACGCTCCTGCCGACCGCCAAGGCGGCGCCCGCGACCTTCGTGGCGGCCGCGGCCGAGTTGTCGGCGGCGAGCATGGCGGCTTACCGGGCGCTGGTCTACGAAACACCGGGCTTCGGCGACTACTTCTTCAGCGCCACGCCGATCCGCGAAATAGCCGAACTCAACATCGGCTCGCGCCCGGCCTCGCGCAACCCGAGCCGCAGCATCGAAGACCTGCGGGCGGTGCCATGGAGCTTCAGTTGGGGGCAGTGCCGGCTCACCCTGCCTGGCTGGTACGGGTTCGGATCCGCCATCGAGCAGTTCCTCGCGCAGGCCGCCAATCCGGCCGCGCGCAAGGAGCGCCACGCCTTGCTCCAGCGCATGTACGTGCAATGGCCCTTCTTTCGCACGCTGCTGTCCAACATGGACATGGTGCTCGCCAAGAGCGACCTCGCACTGGCCTCGCGCTACTCGGAGCTGGTAGCCGAGCGCAAGCTGCGCCAGAAAGTGTTCTCCATGATCGACGCCGAGTGGCACCGGACCTCGGATGCGCTGGTGCTGATCACGGGCGCGAGGCAACGACTGGAAGGCAATGCCGAGATGCAACGCTCCATTCGCCATCGTTTTCCGTACATCGACCCACTGCACCACCTGCAGGTGGAACTGATGCGCCGCTACCGCGCGGGGCAGGACGACGAACGGCTGCAACGCGGCATTCACATGTCCATCAACGGGGTGGCGGCAGGGTTGCGGAACACGGGTTAGCTAGCGCTGCATGCTCATGACCGGGCCGGCCTGCTGCTGCGCGTTTCGCTGATCGAGGGCCTGAGCCCGCTCTCGATCGTGTGCGTGACGCTGGAACTGCTGCATCGCCTGCGGCCATTGCGCCGCGCTTTGCGCCATCGGCGTGTGGAGCGACTCCATCGTCGGCACGCTGGCGATCTGCTTGAACAACGATTTCAGATCGCCTCGCACCGCGAAGATCTTGGAGGCGGCGTCGGTGCTGGGCGACAGATGGTCGATGCGGCTCATTCCATGGTTGCGTGCGGCGACTATTAACGCGGCAGCCAGGTTGTCGCTGCGCTCGTCGGGTGCACGGCCATGCGCTCGATCCATCTCATGCACCAGGGTGCGGGTTCGCAAATAGAGCGCATGGTCCGGGTGTGCGGAATTGTCGAGGCCGACTTGCTCCGCCTTGGGGTGTGCCGGGCCGGACGACCCGACGGGCGTGATGCCGCGCGATCGAAGGACGCTCCACTCGGGCACAGGACGGCTCTTTCCGTCGACCAGAACATCGCCGTTGCGCGCAATCTGATAGACCTCGGTGTACCGTGCAATGGGCCGGCTGGGATCGAAACGGCGTTTAGGCGGGACATCGCCCAGGGCGACGCCGCTGTTATGAAAATACGCAGTGCTGGCTTCAAGGACCACGGCCGCTGTGCCATGCAGGTCGTAGCCGCCGCCGATGCCCGAGTGGTTGCCGTCGATTTCGGTGAACCTGACGCGCGGATCGGCCCTGTAATCGGCAAGCTTGAATTCACCGCGCAATTCGTCCTTGGCGCCGAACACCATGACGTTGCCCAACACGTTGGGGGGCAATGACATGTCTCCCTGGATGAATGTATGCACGGGGTCGATCAGGACCATGCTGGCGATGGGGACGGAGCCCGGCGGGGCGACGACGGTGCCATCGGGCAAGACGAGGCCGCGCTCGTGCAGGAGTTGAGCAAACACCACTTGAGTGGCGGTGCCTCGACTGAACCCCACGGTGGAGACGGAAAGGTCGGAGGAAGTCGCCGCAGTGGTGTCTCTCCAAATAGTCACGGGCTTGTCTCGTCAATTCCTGCGGCGCGGCTTCGGCCGCCTGATGAACAGTTGGCGTGGGTAAAACCCCCGCATTGATCCGGTTGCCATGACTGCCGCCAGTGCCGACGCCAGGGAAGTAGCCAGCCCTGAAACCATCGCTTTCGCTCGCCTGCGCTTGGTCGTAAAGATTGGCCACATTGGTCTGAAAAGGATGGCCGGACAACGGTATGTTGTTCCGGTCATTGCCGGTGCCATCAAAGGCCGCGAGGTAAACGAACCTGCGGGCCGGAACGCCGGAATCGGCCGTTAAAAGACGGGCTCTCGCTGCTTCCAATTCTGCGACTTCGGCGGGGCGACAAGTATCCTGCAATTGAGGCTCCCATTTTCACGCTCCCTGATGACTTGTTATTTATGCGTATTGACGGGGTAGATTTCGCGAGTTACGAGGTACCTTGACTCCGTTGTTTTCAGAATTGGCGGGTCGTATTCGTGCTTGGCTTTCGGCGTCACCAAGAACACATGAAGCTGCTTGCCATCAATCACAAAAGTCACTTTATATTTCTCCATGTCGGACGGCAAAAGGTTGCGCAAATCGACCCGATCCTCAATAACTTCGCCTGTGGCCTTGATGCGCCATTTCACGAATAAAAATTCGCCAATAGGCATGGCGCCAAAGACACTGGACTGCGGCCCGAGTCTTTCCTTCGGTGGCTGAACTTTGTCTCTCACCATTCGATACTGATCGCCGTAGCTGTACTCCAGCAAATCAACTTGGGTGGCCCATCTGTCGGATTTCCCATCAAAGGAAAAACCGTGAAAGGCCTGCTTCGGCCCCATCGCACAGGCAGCCAGGGTCGTCAGCATGGCCACACATATCGCCGTGGAGAACCGGCGCGTCAAAGGAGTGAGGGTAAAACGGTTCATGCCGCGCTCCACCGGCAAGCGCCAGCTGAAGCGGTGGGGCAGTGGAGAAGCCGAGTCCAGCAACCTTAGCAACACGGTGCCCCGGTGTTGCAGCGGCTCTTGGCGAGACGAATGAAATCGTTTGGTCGGGCGTGCGCGTGCCCTGACCGCAAGCGGTTTTCCATGTGAACACTCCCTGAATCTTCTATTGGCCTGCGCACGGTTGCGCGCGAGGCTGCGCCACTATACCGGCCGCAAAAGACCGCGCGCCCGGCCGATGAAGAAGATAAAACGGTGATGTGCGCCGTCTCCTACGTCAACAACCGACAAGGGAGAAAGGAAGGGTATTCAATGAAGAGTACCCTGACCCCTACGTTCACAGCTCTCGCAATCGCGCGGCGGCTCAAGGGCCGTTCAGAGGAATCTCCGCCATGTCTACCCCGCAATCGCTTGCCCGTTCCCCAATCGACTTCGTCAGCGGCGACTTCGATGCGCTGGCATCCCACATGCGACATTGCGCGTCTGCACAAGGGCGATGGTTTGCGGTCCAGAGCCATCTGCAGCGGGTGCGTTCAGTCGCCGCTGGCCGCATCGTGACGATGGCCTGCGTGGCCGTGGTGCTCGCCATCGGACTGTTCGCGGTCGCTTGAGCGCCGCGGCGGTCGTCGACCGGCTCGATTCGCTGAGCCAGTACGCGCGCAACCTGCTCCTGAGCCCGCACCAACCGGTCGAGCCACCGATCCGGGCCGAACTGTTCGGCGCCCAGCGTTTCGAGCAGCACGGCCACAGCCTGGCACGCGCGCAGGTCGTACAGCGCGGCAACGCGCGAGGCGATGCCACACCTTTTTTTCCGAGAGTCGACAAGAACCTCGCATCGCTGCGCAGCGCCTTCGACTACATCGCGTTGATCTCGCAGAGCGGCCGCTACGTGACGCCGGCGGCCGAATGGCTGCTCGACAACTTCCATCTCGTCGAGGCGCAACTCCATCAGATCCGCGAGGGCGTGCCACGCAGCTACTACGCGCGGCTGCCCAAGCTGGCGGCACCACCGCTGGCCGGCCTGCCGCGGGTCTACGGAATCGCCTGGGCCTACGTGGCGCACACGGACAGCGTGCTGAACAAGGAACTGTTTACCGCGTTCCTCAACGCCTACCAGGACATCGACGAGCTCACGCTCGGCGAGCTGTGGGCCTTGCCGACCACGCTGCGGGTGGTCCTGCTGGAGAACCTGCGGCGCGTCGCGGAGAGCATTGCCGAGAGCAAGGTGGCGCGCGAAGTCGCGCACGCGGCATGGGACGCGGCCGAGAGCCTTTCGATGCAGGACCTCGATGTGCTCTACCGCGCGCTGCAAAGCCGCGGCATGCAGGAGAACTACCTCACTCAGCTGTGGCAGCGCTTACCCGTCGAGCACGGCGATAACGCACCAGCGCTCGTGAAATGGACCGAGCAGCACTGCCCGAACGGTCCCGCACTGATCGCGGATGCACAAACGGCGCAGGCCGCCGCCAACCTCACGGTCGGCAACATCATCATCACCCTGCGCATGATCGGGCAGGTCGAGTGGGCCGACCTGATCGAGCCGGTCAGCCGCTCGCTGCGGGTGCTGCGGCAATTGCCCAGCTATGGCCGCGAGAGCGAACTCACGCGTCAGCAGATCACGCACGCGATGGAGCAGGTCGCGCGCGCCCTGCGAAAGCCGGAGCGCGAAGTCGCGGAAGTGGTGGTACGCCTGGCGCTGGAAGCCACCGACGACCCTCGGGCGCAGGAAGATGAAGAGGCGCGCTGGTCGCTGGCTGAGCGGACGGCCGGCTACTACCTCTTCGGCGAAGGCCGCCTGGCATTGATCGCCGCGCTGGCGCCCGCCGGCGGCGACCGGGCGGTGCCGTTTTCGCTGCGACGTATTTCTCATCGCAGCTGGCGCCTGCCGCTCTACGCGCTGACGATCGTCGTCGGCACGGCGCTGATGCTGGCCGCTTCAGTCCATGGCCTGAACCGCGTCGGCTGGCCCGATGCCGCCTGGACGTCCGTGGTGGCGCTGGTGCTGCTGGCCTGGCCGCTCTCCGAATCGGTGATCGCGCTGGTGCACCGCATCGTCGCCGAATCGACTCGCGTGCGCGCGCTGCCGCGTCTGGATTTCGCCGCGGGCATCCCGCAATCGCATCGCGTGCTCGTGGTCGTCCCGTCGATGCTCAGTTCGCTGGAGGCCAATGCCCAACTCACTCACCGTCTGCACTTGCATTGGCTCGCCAACCGCGAGGATCATGCGCAGTTCGCCCTGCTGACCGACTGGACGGATGCCCCGCAAGCCTCGATGCCGGACGACGCAGCCCTGCTCGACGACGCGATGCGGCGCATCGCCGCGCTCAACGACACCTACCCCACACCCGCAGGCATGCCGCCGCGCTTCACGCTGGTGCACCGCCCGCGAACCTGGTCCGACACCGAACAGCGCTGGATGGGCTGGGAGCGCAAGCGCGGCAAGCTCGAGATGCTGCTGCGCCTGCTGGCCGTCGACGACGCGAGCGGCTTCATGCCGACCGCGCAGGGACTACAACTGGCCGCGCGCATCCCGTACGTGATGACGCTCGACAGCGACACCGGCCTGCCGCCCGGCACGCTGCGCGACCTGGTTGCGGTCGCCGCGCATCCGCTGAACACACCGCAGATTGCCGAAGAAGGCCAGCGCGTGGTGGCGGGCTTCGGCATCTTCCAGCCGCGCATCGTCACACCCTTTCCAGAGCACGAGGAACGCTCGCTGTTCCACTGGATGTTCGCGGGCCAGTGCGGGCTCGACCCTTACAGCAACAGCGCCTCCGACCTCTACCAGGACGTCTTCGGCACCGGGTCGTTCACGGGCAAGGGCCTGCTCAACGTGCAAGCCGTGCACGCGACGTTGGACCGGCGCATGCCCGACGGCGCGGTGCTCAGCCACGACCTGCTCGAAGGCACGGTCGCGCGCTGCGCGGTGGTGAGCGACCTGGTCCTGATCGAGGACCATCCCCACCACGCCGGCGTCGCTGCGTCGCGCGTGCATCGCTGGACGCGCGGTGACTGGCAACTCCTGCCGCTCATGCTGCGCGCTCGGCGCTTCGGCATCGATGCACTCGGTCTATGGAAGATGAGCGACAACCTGCGCCGGGCCCTGGTGGTGCCGGCATCGATCGCGCTGCTCGTGTGGGTCATCTTCACGGATTCGCTTCCGTTGACCTGGGCGCTGGCAGCGGTCGCCTCGGCGCTCGCGCTCGGGCCTCTGCTGGGCGCCCTCGCCGGACTGGTGCCGACGCGGCGCTCGATCGAGCTGCCGCACTTCTTCGATGTTGGAGGGACCGAACTGCTGCGCGCCCTGGCCAGCGCCGCCTGGCAATTCATGCAGTTGGCGGCGCAGACGCGCCTGCTGCTCGATGCGTCGGTCCGCGCTGCATGGCGATTGGCGGTGAGCCGTCGCCATCTGCTCGAATGGACGACGGCCGCCCAGGCCCAGGCGCAGGCGCGCTATGAGTTGCAGTCGTTCGTGCGGGGTGGCGCACTCACCAGCACCGTGTGCCTCGCGCTCGCCGTGGCATCGATGTGGAGCCCGCATCCCTGGATGGGGCCCCTGCTCTTCGGGCTGTGGGCGCTCGCCCCGGTCGCTGCGTGGTGGAGCAGTCGCACGCCGGCAGCAACCGAAGGCGAACTGACCGCCGAACGGCGCAGCTACCTCGAAATCCTGGCGCGCGACACCTGGCTCTTCTTCGAGCACGTCGTCGGTGCCGAGGACAACCACCTTCCGCCCGACAACCTCCAGTTCGAACCCGAGCCCACCGTCGCGCACCGCACGTCGCCGACCAACATCGGCATGTACCTCCTGGCGTGCTGCTGCGCACGGGAGTTCGGCTGGATCGACACGGGGGCGCTCGCCGCGCGGCTGGCCGCGACGCTCGACACGGTCGATCGCCTCGACAAGCACGAGGGACATCTCTACAACTGGTACGACACGCGA
Source organism: Variovorax sp. J22R115 (assembly GCF_030317005.1). Classification (NCBI taxonomy): domain Bacteria; kingdom Pseudomonadati; phylum Pseudomonadota; class Betaproteobacteria; order Burkholderiales; family Comamonadaceae; genus Variovorax; species Variovorax sp. J22R115. The sequence continues at coordinate 198,420 of NZ_JASZYM010000014.1, forward strand.
TCGCTGCGGATGCTGCCGCCAGCCTATGTATCGAGCGTCGACAGCGGCAACCTCGCGGGCCATCTGATCGCGGTCGCGCAAGCTTGTCGCGCTTTCGCTGCCGCGGAGGGCGAGTCCGCAGAGATGGAGACGCTGGCGCAGCGCTGCGAGACCTTGTGCGCGGGCATGGATTTCCGCGGGCTGTACGACACCAAGCGCCACCTCTTCCACATCGGACTGCGGATCGAAGAGAACGTGCTCGACGCAAGCTACTACGACCTGCTCGCCTCCGAGTCGCGGCTGCTCAGCTTCCTGGCCATCGCCAAGGGCGACGTGCCGCGCCGCCACTGGATGGCGCTGGGCCGCCCCTTCCTTTCCGTGGGGGTGAAGCCGGGCCTCAAGTCCTGGTCGGGCTCGATGTTCGAGTACCTGATGCCCGCGCTCGTCATGGCCGAGCCGCACGGCGGCTTGCTGCAGGTTGCGAACCTCGTCGCCATCGGCGAACAGCAGAGCTTCGGTTCGGCACACGGGCTGCCATGGGGAGTTTCCGAATCCGCCTACTTCGCGCAGGACCATTCGCTCGCCTATCAATATTCGCCTTTCGGCGTCCCGAGGCTCGCGTTGCGCCGCACGCCTCCTACCGATCGCGTGGTCGCACCCTACGCCACCGCGATGGCGGCGGTGCTCCGGCCGGCCGATGCGGTGGAGAACCTGCGCCTGCTCGAATCGCTCGGCGCGCGCGGCGAGTTAGGATTTTTCGACGCGGTCGATTACACCGTCTCGCGCCAGCCTGCCGGACAACCCTACACCGTCGTGCGCAACGTCATGGCGCACCACCACGGCATGACTCTGGTGGCCCTGTGCAATGCCGTGCGCGGCGACGCACCGCGCCGCTGGTTCGGCAGCGCACCTCTGGTGGAAGCGCATGCGTCGCTGTTGCACGAGCGCACGCCGCGCCAGATCATCGGCAGCGCCGATCCGCGCACGCCGCCCGAGCCGGCGACGGGCGAGGCGCCACCGATCTTCCAGCCCCGCGTCGTCGACCCGATGGAGCCCGGCTTCCAGCCCACGCACCTCCTCTCGAACGGCAGCTACACCGTGGCACTGCGCGCCAACGGTGCGGGCGTGAGCCGCTGGCGCTCGTTCAACGTGAGCCGCTGGCGGGACGATCCGCTGCGCGACGGCTACGGCACCTTCTTCTACGTCCGCGACGCGAACAGCCGCGCACTCACATCGCTGACGGCCCTGCCCGCCCCCGGCGAACATTGGCGCTACGGGGCACGCTTTCTCGCCGACCAGGTGCAGTTCGACGCGACGGGACCGGGACTGCAGGCGCGCATCACCGTGCTCATCAGCCCCGAGGACGACACCGAGCTGCGCACCGTCGCGCTGCACAACACGGGCACCGAAACGCGCACGCTGGAACTCATCTCGTACTTCGAGCCGGTGCTGTCCAACCCAAAGGCCGACGAGGCGCATCCGGCCTTCGCGAACCTGTTCGTCGACAGCCGCTGGGAGCCAGGTTGGCGCGCGCTGTTGATGTCGCGCAAGCCGCGCCTGCATGGCGACCCGATTGTCGCAGCGGCGCACTTCGTCGCGTCAGTGGACGCGCAGGTGCTGTCCATCGACTGCATGACGGATCGGCGCGCCTTCATCGGGCGCAATCGCACGCTCGCCACGCCTTCGCTCGATCCGCAGCCGCTGGCGGCGGACAGCACACCGATCAACGGCCTCGACCCGATCGCGTGCCTGCGCGTGCGCCTGTCGATCGAGCCGGGCGCCACCGCCCGCGTGACCTTCGCGACCGCAGCCGACGACGACGTCGAAGCGCTCATGCCCTGCATCGACCGCTACCTGCAGCCGATGCACGTGGAACGTGCGACGCGCATGGCCGCGACGTTGGCGCAAGTACGCCTGCGCGACCTGAGCATCGATCCCGCGAAGAACCTCGCGCTGCAGGATCTCACGACCATCCTGACCTACACCACGCCCCGCGTGATGCGCGACCGTGGCCTGATCGACCTGCGGCAGATCTGGCGTTTCGGCATCTCGGGCGACAAGCCGATCGTGCTCGTCTATATCCACTCCATGGAGGGCAAGGGGCTGGTCGACACGCTGCTGCGTGCACAGCCCTGGTGGGGCTTCGGCGGCGTGGCTTGCGACCTCGTGGTCCTCAACAGCGAGCCGCATTCGTACCTGATGCCCCTGCAAAGGGACATCGAGGCGCTGCGCAACCGCGTTGCACAACAGACGCAGAACAGTTTTCCGCGCAACGACGCCGCCGGCTTCTACCTGCTGCGCGACGCCGAAGTGGCGCGTTCGGAGAAAGCCGCGCTGTCGAGCCTGGCCCGCGTGGTCTTCACCGCCGATGGGCGATCGCTCGAATCCCAGGTGGCGGCGCTGCGCGAGTCCGTGGGGCCGACCGAAGACGACGCGCGGCCTCGCGTCCCGCTCTCGACGCTCCCGCCCACCGCACACATCAACGACGCCTTGATTGCGCCGCAAGGCGGCTTCGACGCCGAAAGCGGCGAATTCCGCTTCGAAGTCGATGTGAACCGCCGCACCGTGCGGCCCTGGGTCAATGTGATCGCCAATGCCTCGTTCGGCTTCCAGGTCTCGGAATCGGGCACGGGCTTCACCTGGGCGACCAACAGCCGGCTTCATCAGGTGACGCCATGGTCCAACGATCCCGTGCAGGATCCGGCCTTCGAACACTACCTGTTGCAGGACCTCGACTCGCGCGAGCTGTTCCCTCTGACTCCGGCCGGCCGTGGTGTCGTCGCTGCGCGGCACCGCGTGCGCCATGGACAGGGCTATACGGTATTCGAATGCCTGCACCGCAACGTGGTACTCGAAACCACCTTCTTCGCCGACCGCGACGAGCGGATGAAGCTGGTGCACGTGAAGATCCGCAACGAGGGCATCGACGCCCGCCGCATGCGGGCCGTTGCGATGGTCGAGTGGCAGCTGGGCGCGGCCCGTGGAGAGCGGCGGACGGTTCACACGTGGAAGCCAGAGGGCCTCGCGGCGACGTTCGGCCAGCAGCGGGAATCGAGCGCCGGCTTCGGCGGCAGTACCGGCTTCCTGCAACTCGCGGGACTCAACGGCGCCACGCAGTGGACCTGCGAGCGCAGCGAATTCTTCGCCGGCCGCGGCACGATCGAATTGCCCGAGACCCTCGGCGGGCGCGGCGGCAGTGGCCTCGATGCCTGCGCCGCGATCGCCGGCGAATTCAGCCTCGCGACCGGCGAGAGTGCCAGCTTTACCTTCATGCTGGGACACGCGGACGATCCGGACGCGGCCATGCAGTTGGCCCGGCGTTGGCAACAGCGCGACGTGCCCGAGGCTCTTGCGCAGGCGCGCGGCTTCTGGGATGAACTGTTGGGCCGCCTTCAAGTCAGGACGCCCGACCCGCTCTTCGATGCCATGGTGAACCGCTGGCTGATGTACCAGACGCTGGTGTGCCGGCTGTGGTCCAAGGCCGGCTTCTACCAGGCCGGCGGTGCCTTCGGCTTCCGCGACCAGTTGCAGGATGCGATGGCTTTTGCGCTGACAGATCCGGCGCGCCTGCGCGAGCAGATACTCGTCAATGCGGCGCGGCAGTTCCCCGAAGGCGACGTGCAGCACTGGTGGCACGCGCCCGGGGGCGCCGGCGTGCGCACGCATTTCTCCGACGACCTGCTGTGGTTGCCGTACGCGGTGTCGCATTACGTGGAGGTCACCGCCGATCGTTCGGTGCTCGACGAAGTCGTGCCCTTCGTCGAAGGCCCGGAAATTCCGCCCGGCGCCGAAGACGCCTACTACGCGCCCCAGGTCGGCAGTCGCAACGCCAGCATCTACGAGCACAGCGCCCGCACCATCGACCGCAGCCTCGCGGCCGGCGCGCATGGCCTGCCGCTGATGGGCACCGGCGACTGGAACGACGGCATGAATCGCGTCGGCCACGAGGGCCGAGGCGAATCGGTCTGGCTCGCCTGGTTTCTGTGCAGCGTGGTAGAGCGCTTCGCGCCCTTCGCTCTGGCGCGCGGCGAACACGAGCGGGCACGGCGGTGGCTCACAGCGCGACAAGGCTGGATCAGCGCCCTGCACGCCGCAGGCTGGGACGGCACCTGGTTCCGGCGTGCCTTTTTCGACAACGGCGCGCCGCTGGGCTCGTCGATCAACGAGGAATGCCGCATCGACCTGATCGCGCAAGCCTGGTCATTGCTCTCGGGTGCCTCGGACGAGAAACACACGGCACAGGCGCTCGCGTCGATGAAGCAGCATCTGCACGACGAGCCCCACGGGCTGATGCGGCTGCTGCATCCGCCGCTGGCGCGATCGACCAACAACCCCGGCTACATCCAGGCCTATCCGCCCGGCGTCAGGGAGAACGGCGGCCAGTATTCGCACGCCGCCGTGTGGGCTCTGATGGCGCAAGCGTTGCACGGCGAGACCGAAGCCGCATGGCAGAGCTTCCAGGGCTTGAGCCCCGCGCATCGCGCTCGCCATCCCGAGCGCGGGCCGTTGTATGAGCTGGAGCCCTATGTGATGGCCGGTGATGTGTACGGCGCGGCGCCCTATGCGGGGCGCGGCGGATGGAGCTGGTACACGGGCTCGGCGGCCTGGATGCACCGGGCCGCGGTCGAGACCCTGCTGGGCCTGTCGGTGCGCGGGGACCAGCTTTCGCTCACGCCGAGAGTGCCGAAGGATTGGCCGGGGTTCGAGATCGTGCTGCGTTTGGCAGGAAAGAAATTCACACTGCAGCGCGGCGATCCGCCGGAGGCAGCGAAACCGACGCATCACATTGCGACCGGCGAGTGGATCATCTGGCGCGTACTACCCGACCGGGCTGTCGTCCGGGTGAAATGACTCCTTGGGGAAATACCGCAGAACCGGCTCCGCCGGTCTGCCGGTGTTGCCCCCGGTCGGGGGGAGGCGGCCACACGAAGTGGGCAAGCCTGGGGGCGAGCTTTATTCCCCCAGCAACTCCCCGATCGGCTGCAAATCCTCCACGTGATCGCAGGTGGCCTTTGCCACCATCATGATCGGGATCCCCAGGAGCAGCCCCCAGATCCCCCAGAGCCATCCCCAGAAAATCACGCCGACGAACACGGCGACCGGGTTCATCCGGCTCGTGCGGCTCGTCAGAAACGGCACCAGCAGGTTCCCCACGAGGGTGTGGATCACCAGCGACACGCCACCAACCAGCAGTGCCATCTCGATACCGTTGAACTGCAGGAAAGCGACCAGCCCCGCCGCCGCCATCACGATGACGGAACCGATGTAGGGAATCAGATTGGTGACCGCCGCCAGGATGCCCCACACCGCGGCGTTCTCCAGCCCGATGGCCCAGAAGGCGAGCCCGGTCGCGACGCCGACCAGCGCGCTGGTGAGGATCTGCACGATCAGATAGCGTTCGATGTGCTTCGTGATGTCATCCAGCACATGCACCGTGATCTTTTTCTTCTGCAGGCTGGGCCCGGTGATCTTGACCAGCTTGCGGCGGAAAGTATCGCCCGAACCGAGCGCGAAAAAGGTCAGGAAGGCCACCAGCGTGAGTTGCCCGGCCGCGCCGATCAATCCCACGGTGCCGCTCCATAGATAGTCGCGCACGTTGAAGGAGGGTCGTTCGATGACCACGCGCGCCACGCCCTTGCGGGCTGCGACCTTGGCCGAGTTTTCCTCGGCGGCCTGTTCGAGCTGCGCGGCTGCCTTCTGCACCGTGTCGAGCGCGTTCGCATCGGTGGCGCGGCTGTTGGTGCGCACAGCGATCCGCAGTTTCTGCGCCGCGACAGGGAGCGCATCGAGCAGTTCGGAGGCGCTGCCCGACAGCGAATAGCCCGTCCAGCCAAAAGCCCCGCCGAGGCCGAGGAGGATCACGGCCGCGCCGATCCAGCGCGAGATCTTCCAGCGTTCGAGCAGGTCGACCAGGGGGGCCAGCGCATAGGTCAGCATCAGGCTCACCATCAACGGAATGAAGACCGCCGCAGCCCAGCGCAAGGCGAACACGGTCGCCAACACCGCGAGCACGACCAGCGACGCGCTGCGCACGTCGACCGGCATGTGCAGCAGCACGCGATCCGGTTCCTGCGACTCGACGGGTGCCTCGACCTTCGCGTCGGCACTTTCGGCGGCTTTCTGATCGGCCTCGGCGCTCACCGCGGCTCCTTGAGCACTTCGCGCACCGAGGACAGCTGCCGGCGCGACACCACGACCGGCTCCGGGATGCCGTCGAGCCGAAGTGCCCAGCCTTCGGCGTCCTCGCCGTCGTCGTACTTTTCGAGCGCACGGATGGCCGAGCGCGCGACCAGCGCATTGCGATGCACACGCACGAAGCGCGCGGGAAAGCGCTCTTCCAGCTCGGAGAGCGAGCCGTCGAAGATGTGGCTGCGCGCTGCAGTGCGCACCGTGAGGTACTTGAACTCGGACTTCAGGTAGAGCACCTCGGCCACGGGCACCCGCTCCGTGCGGCCGCGATCCTGGATGAGCAGGACGTCCTGGGGTGCCTCCGGCGCCGCTGCTGGCCGACGTTCCTTCAGGTGGCGCTCGACCTTCTGCAGGGCCTGCTGCAGGCGCTCGGCCCGCACGGGCTTGGTCAGGTAGTCGACCGCCTCCAGCTCGAAAGCGGTGACTGCGTGCGCCGCGAACGCGGTGACGAACACGACCGCCGGTGCCCCTGGCCGGCTGCGCAGGCTGCGTGCCAGTTCGATGCCGTCGATGCCGGGCATATGGACGTCCAGCAACACCAGGTCGAAGCGGGTGCTCGCCAGATGGTGGAGGGCACCCTCCCCGTGTGCCGCCTCGGCGACGACCTCGGCCGTGGGTTCTCGGCAATCGGCCAGCAGAGCCCGCAGACGCGAACGCGCCAGCGCTTCGTCATCGACGATCAAGGTGCGAAGTGGGGTCATGTTTCTGCAGGAATGGCAATGCGGACGCGATAGCTCTTCTGGTCCATGCCGGCGCTGAACTGCGCCTGCATGTCGTGGAGCAGCCGGAGACGGTCGCGCACGTTGTCCAGCGCAATGCCGTGTCCTCGGGGCAAGGGCTGGTCGGCCCAGCGCAACGGCGGCAGGCTGTTGATCACCTCGATCAGCACCATGCTGCCGCGGCGCTCCGTGCGGATGCGCAACTTGGCGCCCTCGGGACTCGGCTCGACGCCATGCTTGACGGCGTTCTCCACCAACGGCTGCAACAGCAGGGGCGGCAGGCGGGCGATGTTGGCCTCGGGGTCGATGTCCCAGCGGATGCGCAGGCGTTCGCCGAAGCGCACCTGTTCGATGGCGAGATAACGCTGGGCCAGCGCAATCTCGTCCGCGAGCGTGACCGACTCGCCGGGGTCCGCCAGCGCCTGGCGGAACAGCTCGCTCAGGTCCTCCAGCATCGCCTCGGCCTTGGCCGGCTCCTCGCGGACCAGGGCAATCGCACTGTTGAGGGTGTTGAAGAGAAAGTGCGGCCGGATGCGCGACTGGAGCTCTTCGAGCCGCGCCGTCGTGGCCGCTGGCGTCCGCCCCCGCGCGCGCAGCACCAGCGCCGCCATCATCAGCCCCGCAAACAACGCGCCGGCCAGGGCACTGGCCAGCCAGGGGGCGCCACCGACCACACCGGTCAGGCGAAGCAAGGCGCATCCGTAGAGACCGGCCACCGCGCCGAGAAAGGCGCCCGCCGCGTACTGCGCCTGGACCGGCAATCGGCTGAGCACTTTCTTCAGAGCACATGCAATGAGGAGCCAGAGCAAGGTGGCGGGCAAGGCCCCGCCCGTCACGGTCGCGGCCAGCAGCAGCCACTCCGACAGGGTGGGCGCCAGGAACAGGGTGACGACCGCCACCACGACCTCCACGAACAGCACCGCGCGCAGCACAACCCCTATCTGGCAGGCGTCGAACAGCACCATTCCCACGCGCGCAGGCACCCGCCCCTTGGGCTGCAAGGGCGCCGACGGGGTCGTCGCGGACGACGACGAAGGGGTGGCCGATAAAATCGACGGGTTGCGCATCACAGAAACATTGGGTGACAAACCCATTATTGCCTCCCGAACGGCTCCCATGACCCAAAACCAACTCGACAAGAAATCCGAAGCCTGGTCCGCCCTGTTCTCCGAACCGATGAGCGACCTGGTGAAACGCTATACCGCGAGCGTCTTCTTCGACAAGCGTCTGTGGCAGGCTGACATCGAGGGTTCGCTGGCGCATGCCGGGATGTTGGCCGCCCAAGGGATCATCGGCGCGCAGGACCACGCCGATATCCAACGCGGGATGAAGCAGATTCGCGAGGAAATCGAATCGGGCGCCTTCGAATGGAAGCTCGACCTCGAGGACGTGCACCTGAACATCGAGGCCCGCCTCACCCAACTGGTGGGCGACGCCGGCAAGCGCCTGCACACCGGCCGCAGCCGCAACGACCAGGTCGCCACCGATGTGCGCCTCTGGCTGCGCGGCGAGATCGACCTGATCGGCGGCCTGCTGGTGGACCTGCAGAAGTCGTTGATCGAGATCGCCGAAAAGAACGTCGAAGTGATCCTGCCCGGCTTCACGCACCTGCAGGTGGCACAGCCCGTGAGCTTCGGGCACCACATGATGGCTTACGTCGAGATGTTCGCGCGCGACGCCGAACGCATGGCCGACGTGCGCAAGAGGTTGAACCGCCTGCCGCTTGGCGCCGCTGCGCTGGCCGGCACCAGCTACCCGCTGGATCGCGAAGCCGTGGCCCGCACACTCGGCATGGACGAGGTCTGCCAGAACAGCCTCGACGCCGTGAGCGACCGCGACTTCGCCATCGAATTCACTGCTGCGGCATCGCTCGCGATGGTGCACATCAGCCGCCTGAGCGAGGAACTGGTGCTGTGGATGAGCCAGTCCTTCGGCTTCATCGACATCGCGGACCGCTTCTGCACCGGCAGTTCGATCATGCCGCAGAAGAAGAACCCGGACGTGCCCGAACTCGCCCGCGGCAAGACCGGCCGCGTGGTCGGCCACCTGATGGCGTTGATTACGCTGATGAAGGGCCAGCCGCTCGCCTACAACAAGGACAACCAGGAAGACAAGGAGCCCCTGTTCGACACCGTCGACACGCTCAAGGACACCTTGCGCATCTTCTCGGAGATGGTCGGCGGCATCACCGTTAAACCCGTGGCCATGGAAAACGCCGCGCTGCGCGGTTACGCGACCGCCACCGATCTGGCCGACTACCTGGTGAAGAAGGGCCTGCCCTTCCGTGACGCGCACGAAACCGTGGCGCACGCGGTCAAGGCGGCGATCTCGCACAAGGTGGATCTGTCGGAGCTGCCGCTGGCCGTGCTGCAGACCTTCAATTCGAAGATCGAAAAGGATGTCTACGGCGTCCTGAGCCTGCGCGGCTCGCTGACTGCGCGGAACATCCTCGGTGGCACCGCTCCGGCGCAGGTTCGTGAACAGATTGCACGGCACCGCAAGCGGCTGGCCTGACGTGCTCGGGTTTACCCGAAACCCCGCCAATACCATGATGCTGTTGGCTTTTCTGCTATCAGAAAAGTAGCAAGCTGAGGTCATAGGCCGTTGGGACGAGTACCGCCGGCCATCGGATCTGTTCCAAAACGTAAGAATGTAGTGCTAAAGTTTGGCACGCTTCGCGCTTGGGAAGGTGGCAAGCTCCACCGTCCGAACCGCACATCGAGCGCCCAAACCTCATGGAACTACCTCGCTGCGTTGTTGTCATCCTGACCTTCAATTCCGCTTCGATCATTCGGGAAACCGTGTCGCAGGCGAAGAAGGTGAGCCCCCACGTCTATGTGGTCGACTCCCACTCGTCCGACGGCACGCCCGCCATTCTCGAAGAACTGGGATGCACCGTCGTGCAGCGTCCCTTCTCCAACTACAGCGACCAGCGCAACTGGGCGATCGCCCAGATCGAGGGCGCGTACGCCTGGCAGCTCCATCTGGACGCCGACGAGGTGCTGGATGACCGGTCGGTCGACGAAATCAACGCCCTGCTAGCGGGCACGCCCGAATTCGACGCCTACCTGATCCGCCGCCGCGACTACTTCATGGGCAAGATGCTGCGCTTCAGCGGCGTCAATCCGTGGCACCTCAGGCTCTTCCGGTCGGGCTCGGGGCGCTGCGAGTCCCGGCTGTACGACCAGCATTTCATCAGCCCCGCGAAGCCGGGGCGGATCAACGGGTTCATGCACGACAAGAATTCGGCCCGGCTCAGCGACTGGATCGCGAGCCACAACCGCTGGAGCGACGCCGAAGCCAAGGAGAAGCTCGGCCCGCGCGTGGCCGCCGATAACGTGCTGACGCCGCGCCTCACGGGCGATGCCCGCGAACGCACCCGCTACATCAAGGAGCTGTACTACAAGCTCCCGACGGGCATGCGCTCGCTCAGCTACTTCATTTACCGCTACGTCTTCCGGCTGGGTTTCCTCGATGGCCGGACGGGCTTCTACTTCGCCTTCTTCCAGGCCTTATGGTTCCGGATGCTGGTCGACGCGAAGATGTACGAACAGCGGTCCCAGCAACCCTGATCCGATGGATCTTTTTACGGAGTGATCACACGCATGCGGCAATACAACGCTTCCAAGCGAATGCTCGTCACCGGCGGCGCCGGCTTCCTCGGCAGCCACCTCTGCGACCGGCTCATCGAACAAGGACACGACGTCCTGTGCGTCGACAACTTCTTCACCGGCACCAAGCGCAACGTCGAGCACCTGCTCGACCATCCACGCTTCGAGCTGATGCGCCACGACGTGACCTTTCCGCTATACATCGAGGTCGACGAGATCTTCAACCTCGCCTGCCCCGCCTCGCCGATCCACTACCAGCACGATCCGGTGCAGACCACCAAGACCAGCGTGCATGGCGCCATCAACATGCTCGGGCTGGCCAAGCGGGTGCGCGCCAAGATCCTGCAGGCTTCCACCAGCGAGGTCTACGGCGACCCCGAAATCCACCCCCAGGTCGAGGCCTACTGGGGCCGCGTGAACCCCATCGGCATTCGGAGCTGCTACGACGAAGGCAAGCGCTGCGCCGAGACGCTCTTCTTCGACTACCACCGCCAGCACAAGCTTCGCATCAAGGTCGTGCGCATCTTCAATACCTACGGCCCCCGCATGCACCTGAACGACGGCCGCGTGGTCTCGAACTTCATCGTGCAGGCGCTCAAGGGCGAGGACATCACCATCTACGGCGATGGCCAGCAGACCCGCAGCTTCTGCTACGTGGACGATCTCGTCGAAGCGATGCTTCGCATGATGGGCACCGGCGACGAGGTGCCGGGCCCGATCAACATCGGCAACCCGGGCGAGTTCTCGATGCTGGAGCTGGCCAACAAGGTCATCGAACTGACGGGGTCCAAGAGCAAACTGGTGCGCATGCCCCTGCCCGCCGACGACCCCAAGCAGCGCCGCCCCGACATCTCGCTCGCGCAGAAGGAACTCGATGGATGGGCGCCCCGCACCCAGCTCGAGGAAGGGCTGACGAAGACCATCGCCTATTTCGACCAGATTCTCTCGGAACCCAAGGCGGCCTGAGCTCATGAACATCTCGATCATCGGCACCGGCTACGTCGGACTCGTCACCGGTGCCTGCCTGGCGGACCTCGGCAACCAGGTGTTCTGCCTCGACGTCGACCCGCGCAAGATCGCGACGCTCAACGAAGGCGGCATCCCGATCTACGAGCCCGGCCTCGGCGACCTCGTCGAATCGAACGTCGCGGCCAAGCGACTCTCCTTCTCCACCGACATCGAAGCCTCCGTCGCGCATGGCGACGTGCAGTTCATCGCGGTCGGCACGCCGCCCGACGAGGACGGCAGCGCCGACCTGCAGTACGTGCTGGCCGCGGCGCGCAACGTCGGCCGGTACATGGAGGGCTTCAAGGTCGTGGTCGACAAGTCGACAGTGCCGGTGGGCACGGCCGACCGCGTCACCGCGGTGATCCAGGAAGAGCTCGACAAGCGCGGGCGTTCCGACCTGCGCTTCTCGGTCGTCAGCAATCCCGAATTCCTGAAGGAAGGCGCGGCGGTCGAGGACTTCATGCGGCCCGACCGCATCGTCATCGGCTACACCGACGACGATAACGGTCGCGAGGCGCTGGGCTGGATGCGGCGGCTTTACGCGCCTTTCAACCGCAACCATGAGCGCACGCGCGTGATGGATGTGCGCTCCGCCGAGTTCGCCAAGTACGCGGCCAACGCGATGCTCGCCACCCGCATCAGCTTCATGAACGAACTGGCCAACCTGGCCGACCGCGTGGGCGCCGACATCGAGGCCGTGCGCCAGGGCATCGGCTCCGATCCGCGCATCGGCTACAGCTTTCTCTATGCCGGAACGGGCTACGGCGGAAGCTGCTTCCCCAAGGACATCCAGGCGCTGACGCGCATTGCGCGCGACAACGGCCAGGCACTGCGCGTGCTCGAATCGGTCGAGGCGGTCAACGACGAGCAGAAGCGCGTGCTGACCAACAAGGTGCTGCAGCGCTTCGGCCCCGACCTGAGCGGCCGCACCTTCGCGCTCTGGGGGCTGGCCTTCAAGCCGAACACCGACGACATGCGCGAGGCGCCCAGCCGCGTGGTGATCAGCGTGCTGCTTCGCGCCGGCGCGCGCGTGGTGGCGCACGACCCCATTGCCGTCAACGAGACGCAGCGCGTGCTCCAGCTCGACTTCGCGGATGCGCCTTCGCTGCTCGAACGCATCAGCTTCACCTCCGCCAAGGACCCGATGGAGGCGCTCGACGGCGCCGACGCGCTGATCATCGTGACCGAGTGGAAGGCCTATCGCAGCCCCAACCTCGAACGGCTCAAGACGCTGATGAAATCGCCAGTCATCTTCGACGGCCGCAATCTCTACGAGCCGATCAACATGAAGGAAGCCGGCGTCATTTACCACGGCATCGGGCGCAACAGCCTCTGAGCCCGGACTGACGCGACTTGTTCTACGCGATCCCACTCGAAAGCCGGCCGACCTGGCGCAACCCGCCATGGATGACCGTTCTGCTCATCCTCGTGAACATGCTGGTGTTCTGGGGACCGCAGCGCAGCGAGCAGAGGGCCGAGCATCGCGCGGCCCGCTTCTACGTGCAAAGCGAGTTGCCCCGGCTGGAGTTGCCGGCCTTCGTCGAGTGGCTCGCTGAAACCGGCTCGCCGCATGCGCCCACGGCCCGGCAGCTGCTCGCACGCGGCGATGTCGAGAACCTGCTGGAGGGCCTGCAGCGCGAGAAGGCCTTTCTCCACAAGCTGCATGTCGATGCGGTCGTGACACCTGCCAACCCGCGCTACATCGAGTGGAGGAACGAGCGCCGCGAGTACGAGGCGATGCTGCCCCCGCCCTTCACCGAGCGCTGGGCGCAGGACCACAACGCAGGGGCCGAGTTCAAGCCCTGGACCTGGGTCACCTCCGCCTTCCTGCATGGCAGCACGAGCCACCTGCTTGGCAACATGCTCTTCCTGTTCCTCTTCGGCTTTTCGGTCGAACTGGCGCTGGGGCGCGGTCTCTACCTGGCCTTCTACCTGCTGGGTGCGGTGGGGGCCTCGGCGCTGGCCGCTTGGGCCTATGCGGGCAACGGCGGGTACGGACTGGGCGCCTCCGGCGCAGTGTCTTCGCTGATGGGCATGTATGCGGTGATGTACCGGCTGCGGCGCATCCGCTTCTTCTACCAACTGTTCTTCTACTTCAACTACGTCACCGCGCCGGCGTTGATCCTGCTGCCGGCGTGGATTGCCAACGAACTGCTCCAGCACTTCGTCGGCGGGCAGGGCATTGCCTACATGGCCCACCTGGGCGGCCTTTTGACGGGCGCGATGCTCATGGCCGGCACCATGCGGTGGCGGCAGCTTCAGCTACCCTCCGCGCCGACCGAAGCAGCGCCGGACCCGTTCGCGCAACACGTCGCGTCTGCGCGCCGTCTCGCCGCCGAAATGAAGTTCGACCTGGCGTGCGCCGAATGGCGGGCGGCGGCCAAGCTGCGGCCCGACGACGCCGACACGCTCCGCGCATGGTTCAACACCGCCAGGCTCTGGCCGGCCGGCGAGGATTTCCATCGCGCGGCGCACCGCATCTTCAGGCTCTCGCCGCACGATCCGGTCACGCTTGAGCTGCAGTACACGAGCTACAAGACCTACCTCGATCACGCCAAGCCCGGCGCACGCCTGAAGCCCGACGACATGGCACGGCTCGCCCGGCGATTCACGCGCGCGCGCCAGTTCGCCGATGCCGAGCGGCTGTGCCAGGCGCTGCTGAAGACCGCGCCCGATCACCCCGAGTTGGCCGACACCCTTTCGCTGTGCGCCAATGGCCTGCTGCAGGCCGGCCGTCGCGATCAGGCCCTGGGCTGGCTGCCCGACCTGTTGCGCCTCGCGCCGCAGGACATGGTCACGCGCACGCTGCAGAAGGGCTGAACGGAAAGGCTGAATCAGCCCTGGGGAACCTCGCGCAGCAGCCAGCGCACTTCGGAGGTCTGCTCGCTACCGGGGTAGCGGACTTCGAGCGTCGTGAGGATCGGCTGCGCCATGTCTCGGCGGTTCAGCCCCTGCACCAGCACACGCGCGGCCAGCTCGTAGGCCTGCGGGATCAGCGCATGACCGCGAAAACGCTTGTCGAAACCGGACAGCAGCGCGAGCGCGGCGCGTGCATCGCCGTTGCGCCATTCGGCCCGGCTGAGCGCCATCGTGGCGGCCGGGTCATCCACGACGAAAGTGGCGTCCTTCTCGCGGCAATCCTTGTACACCTTGACCGCTTCGGAGGTGAGGTCGCGGCGCACGAGCATGTCGATCAGCCGGCGCGCATGGTCCAGCAGCGTCGCAGTCTTGTCGGGCGACAGCAGCAGCATGCGGTGATAGCGGCGCCGGGCCGCCAGGTCGTCCGGCTGCGTACGCTGTGCCTCGTAGGCGAGCGCGAGCGCGCCGGCGGTGTCGCCGTCGGTCACCATCTGCGCAACCAGCGCATCGGTCTGCTGCTGGGCGATCTGCGCCGGCGTTCGGGTGTCGATCTGCCGGTCGTCGGCGCCTGCCCCCGGCAGCAACTCGATGCCCAGCTCGGCGTGGTTCTGGTACATCACATAGCCCAGCAGACTGGCCATGACCCAGCCGAAATAGATCATCACGAAGTTGATGGCCGGCAGCATGATCCAGCCGCTCATCAGCGGCAGCAGCATGACCAGCGCGATCTGCGCACCCGTGTTCAACAGGAAGAGAAAGACGCACAGCAGCGCATAGGGCCAGCCGACCGCGCGCATGGTCTCCCAAACGAGCGCCGGGTTCAGCGCCTGGAAGAAGCTGCCCGAGTGCACCAGCACCATCATGGTGGCCGGCAGGGTGAATGACACGACAAACATCGCGATCTGCGCCAGCACCGGATTCAGCGCACCCAGGAGGCCTGCGGCGAAGGCCTGCACGAGCACCAGCGCGAAGAGCTTCCAGGGCAGGTTCGTCCACTCGTCGTCCAGCGTGCGCGGGAAGTCGCTGGCGCGCACGATGCCGCGTGAGCCGAGCGCCATGACCTTGAAACCATAGCGGGTGGCCGCGAGCACGATGCCGAGCTCGACCACCAGCACGGCCAGCGCGCGCGGCAGGAAGATCAGCAGATGGGCAATCAAGGCGCACAGTGCCAGCACCACCGCGTAGGCCAGCGGCTCCCATTGGAAGGGGAACGCGAAAAAGGTGTTCAGGCGATGCCAGAACGGTCGAGGTGCAGGGCCGCTTTGCTCGTGCATGGGACGCTCCAGGGAAGGACCCCAGTATATGTTTCCATATGTTGCAGATCCCGTGCCGGCTTTCGGCCACGCCTCTGACCCCGTCTCTTGCACATGCGACCCGTTACCATTTGGCGACACGTTGGCAGGGAACTTGCCAACGTATTCAGGTCGAAGAACGTTTGGATTTCCATGGTGTCGATGAAAGCTGTTCGCCTTGCCGCTCTATCGCTCGCGTTGCTCACAACGCTGGCATCGCAGGCCCAATCCCTTGCATCGACCGACGCCGCACAGCCCTCTCCCGCCACCTCCTCCGCTTACCTCGCCGCCCAGGCCCGCTGGCAGAGCGAGCTCAACGCCTTCGCGAGTGCCGACCGGGCAGGCCTGCCCGCCAGCGACGGCGTGCTCTTCGTCGGCAGTTCCACCATCCGGATGTGGCCCAACATCGCGCAGGACTTCCGGCAGCAGCCGGTGGTCATCAACCGCGGGTTCGGCGGCTCGACGATGGCCGACTGCAGCCTCTTCGTGCACGAACTGGTGGTGCGCTACAAGCCGCGGCTGGTGCTCGTCTATGCCGGTGACAACGACCTGGCCGAAGGCCGCACGCCGCTGCAGATCCTGGAGAGCTTTGCGCACTTCGCCAACACCGTGCGGTCTGAACTGCCGAACACGCGCATCGCCTACATCTCGGTCAAGCCCAGCCCTTCGCGCGAAAAACTCATGCCGCAGGTTCGCGAGACCAACAACGTGATCGCAGCCTACCTTCGCCGCCTGCCCAACAGCGAATACATCGATGTGTTCACACCGATGGTGGGCGCCGACGGCCGGCCCCGGGCCGAGTTGTTCCGCGGCGACCAGCTGCACATGAACGACGAGGGCTACCGGCTCTGGCAATCGGTCATTGCGCAATACCTGGACCCGGCAGCGCGGGTCGACGCCTCAGTCGCGCAAGGGCTGCGCTAGCGCCGTCGGGGGCTGGCCCCGCTCGTCCCACCACTGGACGGCCCTCGCCACACCGTAGAGGCCCGAGAACACCACGCCCAACAGCAACGCATCGCCCCACCAGGGCCGCGCGACCTGGTTGTCGCCGTAGACAGCCAGCACAGTCAACACCGCCACCAGGTGCGCGCAGAAGACCGGCAGCGAGGCCCGGCCCATGGCCTCCAGCCAGTGCAGGCGCGGGATGCGTCGCATGAAGTCCGGGCCGAACTGGATCGCGAGGATGCCCAGCACAAGGAGATTCACGATGCGCAGCGGCCCCAGTTGCCACTTGTCGAACAGCAGGTTGCGCTCCACGTCGCCACCGAACGGCGCCTGGCCGTTGATGCCGTGGTGGCGCCAGTAGAAGCCGTACAGCGCGGCCGCTCCAGCCACCGCCAGCAGCCACTTCGGGAAGCGGAAGGGCTGCGCGCCGGGCGCGTTGCGGCTCGCGCCCATCCACAAGCCCGCGAACCAGAGAAACTGCCACGCGAAGGCATTGAACGCGCCCATTTCATGAAAAGGCACCGGGAGCCCGACGTACCGGACCGCCAGCTCATAGAGCCATTCGCTGAGCCCGAACTGCGCCAGCCCCCAGACGATGGCACTCGCCACCATCACGCGGGCCCAGCCGTGCCGCATCGCGAAGGCCAGCACCCAGGGGCTCATCAGCATGAAGAAGATGTACATCGGCAGGATGTCGAGCAACGCGGGCTCGTACACCAGCAACAGCGAATAGATGAACCCCTCCCACGGATTCGCCAGGTAGAAGGACAGCAGGTTCTTCACAGCCGGCTGGTCGATGCGCAGGCTCACCGCCGTGATGATGGTGAAAAGGAAGAGCAGGGTCGCGGCCTGGCTCAGGTACACCTTGAGCGCGCGCCGCCAGAAGGCTTGGCGCATCGAATCGACGCCGCGGTTGTAGCTGATGCGGCTATAGACCAGCCCCGCCACGAAAGCCGACAGCAGCACGAAGCCTTCGGCCGCGGACACGAATCCGAAGGGCTGCCCCAGCGGGTCGGTCAGGCGCGTGGGTAGATGGGTGATGGTCATCAGCACGAGCATGAGCCCGCGCAATGCATCGATTTCCCAGTAGCGTTTCATCAGGCGGCGTGATGTGTGAGGCGGTCCGCGCGACACCCGCACGACGAGCCTCCAATTGTAAGGAACGCCCCTCCAGGCACCCGATTCGCAAGGCCAAATAGGCTACGCTCCCAAGAGGAGGAATACCCGTTTGAGCCCTTTGATTCCGAGTCTTCTGCTGGCCGCCGGCGCTTTCGTGGCCGGCCAGAGCCACGCGCTTCAGATCACCAGCCTGACGCCGCAGGGCGAAGTGGCGCGCATTCGCCAGGTCGTCGCGAAGTTCGACCAGCCGGCCGTCAGCTTCGGCGACCCCAAGGCGCCCGCCCCGATGGCTCTGAGCTGCGACGACGCGCAGGCGGCCAAGGGCACCGGCCGCTGGACCAGCGAGAAGCAGTGGGTCTTCGACTTCGAGAACGACCTGCCACCGGGCGTGCGCTGCACGGCCACGCGCGTCGCGGGCTTCAAGTCGCCCGCGGGCACGGCCCTCGGCGGCCCGGAGCGCTACCAGTTCAACAGCGGCGGCCCCTTCATCCGGCACTGGCAGCCGAGCTACGGAAAGATCGACGAGCAGCAGCTGTTCATGCTCGAACTCAACGGCGCGGCCACGCCGGAGAGCGTGCAGCAGAACGTCTGGTGCGCGGCCGGCGACATCGGCGAGCGCATCCCCGTCAAGCTCGTCGACGGCGAGCAGCGCACCGCCTTGCTCAAGGCCTTCGGGCGCGACAAGGAAGCCGAGAAGGAACCGCAGCGCTTCGTCACCCTGCAATGCAACCGCACGCTCACGCCGGGCAGCCGCGTGCAGCTGGTCTATGGCAAGGGCGTCGCCACGCCGTCGGGGGTGCTCAACAACGTCGAGCGGCGCCTCAACTTCGAGGTGCGCGAGCCCTTTGCCGTCTCCTTCAGCTGCGAGCGCGAGAACGCGCAGGCGGCCTGCCTGCCGCTGCGGCCGATGGTGCTGCACTTCAACGCGCCGGTCGCGCGCAGGCTCGCAGCGGAAATCACGCTCAAGGGCGGCGGCAAGACTGTCAAGCCCCGCTTCGACGAGAACGTCGCGAAGGACGCCGACGCGATCGTCGAATCGGTGAGCTTCCCGCCGCCCTTCGCCGAGCAGACGCAGTTCACCATCGAGCTGCCGCCCAAGTTCGAGGACGCCTCCGGCCGCGCGCTGGCCTCGCCCGACAGCTTTCCGATGAAGGTCGCCACCGGCGCGATGCCGCCGCTCGCGAAGTTCGCCGCGTCGCCTTTCGGCGTGGTCGAACGGCTGGCCGAGCCGGGCGGCGTGGCGCTCATGCCGGTGACCGTGCGAAGAGTCGAGCCCGCACTGCAAGTCCAGGCGCTGACGCCGGGCAAGGTCAGCGACATGAATCCGAAGACCGACGCGGAAATCATCGCGTGGTTCCGCAAGGTGCGCCGCTACGACAGCAATTACACCGTCACGCGCAAGCTGGCCGCACGCGACGTCAAGGGCACGCTGCCGAAGGTGATCGACAAGGACGACCGCGACGCCATCCAGACGCGCATGGTGTCGCTGCTCAACGGCCAGAACGGCGTCAAGACCCTGGACATGCCCAAGTCCGACGGCGCCGATCCGCGCCCCTTCGAAGTCATCGGCATCCCGCTCACGCCGGGCTTTCACGTTCTGGAGATCGCGTCGCAGAAGCTCGGCGACGCGCTGCTCGACGAACGCTACGGCAACGGCCGCACGATGTACGTGCGCACCACCGCGCTCGCCACCAATCTGGCCGTGCACTTCAAGCTGGGTCGCGAGAACTCGCTGGCCTGGGTGACGACGCTGGACAAAGGCAAAGTTGTCGCGAACGCCACCGTGCGCGTGTCCGGTTGCGACGGCAAGGAAGTCGCCGCCGGCACGACCGATGCACGCGGCCTGGTGCAGTTCACGGGGCTTTCCCCTGACGCTCCGAGCTGCAACAGCGAAGACGACTACAACGCGGACGCCTGGTTCGTCAGCGCTCGTGCGAAGGACGACGCGGGCGTCGAAGACCTGGCCTTCACCTGGAGCGACTGGCAACGGGGCATCGAGCCTTGGCGCTTCAACGTGCCGACCAGCCTGGACCCGCAGCCCGACCAGATCGCCCACACCGTGTTCGACCGCACCTTGTTGCGCGCTGGCGAAACGGTGTCGATGAAGCACCTGATCCGCACGCAGACGAGCAAGGGATTCGGCCTGCCCGGGACTTCGCCCGACACGCTGGTCGTGACGCACGTCGGCAGCGGCCAGCAGTTCACGCAGCCGGTTCCATGGCGCAAGACCGCGACCGGCGGCCGTAGCGGAGAGAACACCTTCCAGATCCCGCCCGGCGCCAAGCTCGGCGTCTACCAGGTCGAACTGCGCAGCGGCAAGGACGGCGACCAGCGCAGCTACAGCACAGGTCAGTTCCGCGTCGAAGAGTTCCGCCTGCCGGTGCTCGAAGGCCGTATCGCACCCACTGACAAGAAGCCGCTGGTGGCGGTAACTTCGCTGCCGGTCGACGTGCAGGTCAACTACGTGGCCGGTGGCGGCGCGGCCCAGTTGCCGGTGCACGTGTCGGCCATGGTGCGCGGCAAGCGGCTTGCGTTTCCCGACTTCGACGCCTTCAGCTTCGCGCCGCCCGGCAAGGAGAGCGCGAGCGACACCAGCGATGCGTCCGCCGACGACGCCAAGGTGATCGCCGACAAGCTGCCGCTCACACTCGACAGGAACGGTGCCGGCAAGCTCACGATCGACAAGATCCCGCCGACGAAGGCCACGCCGCGCGAACTTCTGCTCGAAGCCACGTACGCCGACCCCAATGGCGAAGTGCAGACCCTGCGCAGCACCCACACGCTGTGGCCCGCCGCCGTCATCGCCGGCATCAAGACCGAGGGATGGGTCTCGACCAGCCAGAAGCTCCGCTTCCAGGCGCTCGCGCTCGACCTCGCCGGCAAGCCGCAGGAAGGCGTGACGCTCAACGTGCGCGCCATCGCGCGCATCACCACCACCAGCCGCAAGCGCATGGTGGGCGGGTTCTACACCTACGACAACAGGACCGACGTCAAGGAGATCGGCACCGTGTGCACCGGCAAGAGCGACGCGCGTGGTCTGCTGCTGTGCGAGGTCGACCTGAAGGAGCCGGGGCAGGTTGAACTCATTGCCAGCGCCACCGACAAGGACGGTCGCGACAGCCGGGCAGCCAGCTCGGTCTACGTCACGCGCCAGGGCGAGCTCTGGTTCGGCGGCGAAGACCACGACCGCGTCGACGTGCTGCCCGAAAAGAAGAACTACCTGCCCGGCGAAGTCGCAAAGTTCCAGGTGCGCAGCCCCTTCCGCTTCGCGACCGCACTGGTGTCGGTCGAACGCGAAGGCGTGATCGAGACGCACGTGGTGCAGCTCAACGGACAGGACCCGACCGTGAGCCTGGTCGTCAAGCCCGAGTGGGGTCCGAACGCCTACGTGAGCGTGCTGGCGCTGCGCGGACGCCTGCGCGAAGTGCCGTGGTACAGCTTTTTCACCTGGGGCTTCAAGGCGCCGCGCGAGTGGTGGACGGCTTTCTGGTACGAGGGCAAGGAGTACGTCGCGCCCACCGCGCTCGTCGACCTGAGCAAGCCGGCCTACCGCCTCGGGCTGGCCGAGATCCGCGTGGGCACGCAGTCGCACAGCATCGACGTGAAGGTGGCGAGCGACAAGCCCACGTACCCGGTGCGCGCCCAGGCACAGGTGACCATCACCGGCAGGCTGCCCGACGGCAAGCCCGCGGCCGGCGCCGAAGTGGCGGTGGCCGCGGTCGACCAGGCCCTGCTGGAACTGATGCCCAACGACAGCTGGAGCCTGCTCGAAGCCATGATGCAGCGGCGCAGCTGGGGCGTGAGCACCTCTACCGCCCAGATGGAAATCATCGGCCGCCGGCACTACGGTCGCAAGGCCGTGCCCGCGGGCGGCGGAGGCGGCAAGAGCCAGACCCGCGAACTGCTCGACACCCTGCTGCTGTGGAAGCCCGCCGTGGTGCTCGACGCCAACGGACAGGCCACGGTGACGGTGCCGCTCAACGATGCGCTGACCACCTTCCGGATCGTGGCCGTGGCCGACGCGGGCACCGGGCTGTTCGGCACCGGGCAGACCTCGATCCAGGCCACGCAGGACCTGCAGATCATCAGCGGCCTGCCGCCGCTGGTGCGCGAGGACGACCAGTTCCGCGCCCAGATCACCCTGCGCAACACCACGCAGCAAGCCATGAAGGTCGAGGCCACGCCGCGCGCCACGCTCCTCACGCTCGAACCGCAGACGGTCGACATCCCGGCCGGCGAAGCCCGCGAACTCGCATGGACCGTGAGCGCGCCCGCGCAACTCGCGCAGACGCGTGTCGAAGCCTTGTTGTGGGAAATCGAAGCGAAGGACACGCTGTCGGGCGCACGCGATGCGCTGAAGGTGCGGCAACGCATCGCGCCCGCCGTGCCGCTGACGGTGCAGCAGGCGACGCTGGTGCAGCTCGACGGGCCTTTCACCATCGACGTGGCCCTGCCCGCCGACGCCCTGCCCGGCCGCGGCGGCCTGCGCATGTCGCTGCAGCCCCGGCTCGCCGAGGGACTGACCGGCGTGCGCGACTGGTTCGCTGCCTACCCCTACATCTGCCTGGAGCAGAAGGCCAGCAAGTCCATCGGCCTGCGCGACGGCAAGGCGTGGCAGGCGGTGGTCGCGCAGCTGCCGACCTACCTCGACGGCGACGGCCTCGCCAACTACTTCCCGCCACGCGACGGCGAAGCCAACCGGGGCAGCGACATCCTCACGGCGTACGTGCTCGCCGCCACGCACGAAGCCGCCGCGCTCGATCCGGCCTTCGCGTTGCCCGCGGCAGCCGTCGCGCCGATGGCCCAAGGCCTGACCGCTTTCGTCGAAGGCAGGATCCAGCGCGAGTTCTGGAGCCCGCGCAAGGACCTCGACGTGCGCAAGCTCGCGGCGCTCGAGGCGCTGTCGCGCTACGGCAAGGCACAGGGCCGCATGGTCGGCAGCATCACCATCGCACCGAACCAGTGGCCGACCAGCGCCGTGATCGACTGGCTCAACATCCTCAAGCGCGTGCAGGACGTGCCGCAGCGCCAGCAGCGCATCGACGAAGCCAGCAACGTGCTCAAGGCACGGCTGAGCTTCCAGGGCACCAAGGTGGTCTTCAGCACCGAGCAGGACGACTACTGGTGGTGGCTGATGACCAACGGCGACGTCAACACCGCGCGCCTGCTGCTTGCGGTAATGGACGACCCGGCGTGGAAGGACGACATCGGCAAGCTTGCCAACGGCTTCATTGGCCGCCAGCGGAACGGCGCGTGGCACACCACCACCGCCAACCTGTGGGGCGGACTCGCGCTGGAGAAATTCTCGAAGCGCTTCGAGAGCGCGCCGGTCACCGGCATCACCGCCGCGAACCTGGGCACGTTCAAGGCGCAGGTGGATTGGAGCAAGGTCGAGCGCATCAAGGCGACCGACACGTCCGGCGCGGCCAACCAGACGACCGCCTTCGGTGCTCCGGCATCGCCGGGCACGCTGCGCAACAACAGCATGTTCATTCCGTGGCCTGAATCGCCCGCCACGCCGGACACGCTGCTCGTCACGCAGAGTGGCACGGGCAAGCCGTGGCTCACGCTGCAATCGATCGCCGCGGTGCAGCTCAAGGCGCCGTTCGCTGCCGGCTATGCGATCACGAAGACCATCACGCCCTTCGAGCAGGCCGTGAAGGGCATCTACACGCGCGGTGACATCCTGCGCGTGAGCCTGGAGGTGAACGCGAGCGCCGACATGACGTGGGTGGCCATCACCGACCCGATCCCCGGCGGCGCCACCATCCTCGGCGGCGGACTGGGCCGCGACTCGCAGATCGCGACCCAGGGCGAGAAGCGATCAGGGCGCGGCTGGCCCGCGTTCGAGGAGCGCAGCTTCGAGGCCTTCCGCAGCTACTACGAGTACCTGCCCAAGGGCGTGGTGAAGATGGAATACACCGTGCGGCTGAACAACGTCGGCGACTTCGCGTTGCCGCCCAGCCGGGTGGAGGCCCTGTATGCGCCGGAGATGTTCGGGGAAGCGCCAAATGCGAGGGTGAAGGTGGAAGCTGTGAAGTAAGGTGTCGGCACACCGCGACGGCTCACTCCTCTACCAGCAGGTATTCGCCCCGGCCCGCCGCTCGGCGCGGTCTCGGCCCGACCTTCACGCAGAGCGCCCGCTCCTCGCCGCAGACTGACAATGCGCCGGAGCGGGTTGCGCGCAGGATGGATGTGCCGAATTCGGCCTTGCGAATTTCGCGCATGCTTTGCCAGGCGACAAACGCGCTGCCACTTGCGGCAAGCAGCGAGCCGATGGTCAGCGCAATCAGGCTTTTCCAGATGAGGCCGCGTTGCGCCAGGGTCAACGAGCGCCTCTGCTCGCCCAGCGCGTCGGCGGCCCATTTTGCGCGGCCGGTGGATTGTTCCAATTCTTGATTGAACCGCTCCAGTGCCTGATGGGCGCCCTGCGCAACCGCGGCCTGCGAACCGTGGCTGATCGCCTGCGTGGCCTGCTGGGTAAAGCGCTCGACGCCACCGTCCAGGCGCTCCACGCCCTGATGCATGGCCCCGGTCGTGGCTTCGATGCGGCGCATCGCGTCGGCGCTTCGCGCCTCGATCTGGCTGGCGATATGCGCCAGTTTCACCAGCAACTGCTGGACTGATTCGATGTTGTCCGTATTCATGGGGGACTCGTTCTTGTGCGTTGGCTGGATTCAGGCACGGCGGTCACATCCGCATCGCGTGCGGCTGGTGCGCGGGAGCTTCCTGCTGCTGGGCAGACTGCTGCCTCTGCTGTTGCTGCTGGGCCTCCTGCAAGGCCTGCAAGGCCTGCAAGGCCTGCTGAGCCTGCCCGTATTGATCCACTTCCTGCTGCCAGGCCTGCCCTTGCGGCGAGGCCATGAACTGCTGCGACGTGGTTTGAATCGCATGCTGCCACGCGGCGTTGCTGCCGCTCAGCGAGGCCGCATACAACTGGTCGATCATGCGGTCCAGGTCGCTCTTGGGTGTGACATCTGACTGCTGTGCGGGCGCGAGCGATGGCGCAGCAGTGTGGCGCTCCAGTTGCTACTCCAGCACGGGGCTCATCGGATCCTTGCCGAAGCACTCGCGCACCGGGACGACAAGGCATTGCGCCTCGGACCCCATTTCATTGACGTGGTCGCGCAAGCCGTCCGCGTCGTAGCCCTGGGTACGGTAGAAGAACGCGTGCTGCTCGGAGTGGTGAACGCGGTAGAGGTCCGGGTCTTCGGGCGCGATCCGCGCCTGCACGATGGGCGTGTCGCTGAGACGGTTGATGTACTGCGCCGCGAGGTTGTAGCTGAGCACGCCCAGGCCGTCGATGGCGTAGGTGTTGCCGATGTCGCTGTGCGCACCGCCCACGGTGGCGTTGAGCGCGCGATTGTCTTCACTGAAGCCGGATGGGATGTGGTCGCTGGACTTGAACAGGTCGCGGCGTTCGTCTGCCGCTGTGATCTGCAGGATGGACATCACCGAGGCTGGCAAGCGGCGGTCGTGTTCCTCGAGGCCTGTTGCTACCGGGTCCAGCAGCAGTGCGGCCTGGATGGTCTGGCCTGGAGGGACTAGGAGGGGCTTGGTGTATTCGGCGTGGATGATCAGGTTTTCTCCGTCGAGGACGATCTTGGCGCCTTCTGGATCCTGAATGCCACGCTCGTCGATCATTCGCATCAGGGCGGCCGTCTGTTCGGCACCACGGCTGAAGCCGATACCCATCACTCGGATCTGCGCATTGGGATCGTCCTTCAGCCACGCCTTTGCTTGCTCGCAGAACTGGTGATAGGCCTTCTCCGCTCTCCGCTCGAAGGTGTAGCCATTGATGCCATCCGGAATGCGCTTGAGCGGGTTGTCCTGGGTATAGATGCCTTCGACGTAGCCGCTGGCGAGGTTGGTGACGCCCTGATCTTTGAGGTCGCGAATCTGGCTATGAACCCGCGCCACGATGCTCTGGTTTTCAGGTGCGTCCTTGTACAGGCTGTTGCCGGTACCGTCCTGCGCGGCGATGTAGAGACGCTCGTGCGGATTGCCCGCGTGCAGCAACACTGGCATCCGCAGTTGCGCCAAGTCCGTTTCCGCGCGCGTGTAGCTTTGCAACTGCTCTTCAGTGGCCAGATCGGTGTCCGCGCCGTCGGGCTTCCTGTAGATGCTCCCCATGATTGATGCTCCCTGATGATCCTGTTAGTTAGTAGGTTTGGCTGAAAGCCTTGATCAAGTCATTGCGGAAATCGCTGTAGCGATTTCCAGGTACTTGCAGCTCTTTAGAAGAAATGTGCGCCCGCATGTAGACATTGATCGTGCGGTCATTCACTTCCAGGATGATTCCCGGTGTGATGCCGCTGGCATTCGTTGAAACCTCCTCGCGCTTGAGGTTGTGGCGGATCAGTTGATCCTTGAAGATCTCCGCCATGTCGATCTCGGCATGTAATGGCGTGCCGTCCTTGGAGCGCCAAGTGACGATGGCCGGTGGCGGAAAGTTGCGGATCGGACCGTAGCCGGCGCTGAGGTTGTTCGGGTACTTGGCGCCGATAGAGGCCGAGGACAACTTCAGTTCATCCTCGTTGTCGATCCGACGATAGTTGCCGTACTTCACATTGCAGCCGTAGGTGCTATAGCAAGACGCATCGAACCAGTGACCGGTGAACCGCAGTGGCCAATCCGCCACGACATTGGCGGACGACCCTTTCCCGGAAGCAGGCGTCACGCTGTCGGAAGGTTCAGGAGACTGGGCTGGATTGGTCATAACGGTCTGACATCCTGTCAATGCGAGTGAGGTGAGTAGTGCGGTGGCCCATGCGCGCCTTCGCGTCCATCGGTGTCGATTCATCGATGAGGCAGGCGGCCCTGCCGATCTTCGTATCGTGCGTCCGTCCGCCCACCACGAGCCTTGCTGGTGATCCTCAGTGGCCAGATCGGCGTCCACGCCGTCGGGCTTCCTGTCGACGCTCCCCATGATTGATGCTCCCTCTTGATCTTGTTAGTTAGTAGGTTTGGCTGAAAGCCTTGATCAAGTCATTGCGGAAATCGCTGTAGCGATTGCCAGGTACTTGCAGCTCTTTGGTGGAAATGTGTGCCCGCATGTAGACATTGATCGTGCGGTCATTGACCTCCAGGATGATTGCCGGCGTGATGCCCATGTCCCACATGACCGATGCTCCCCTTTTTCTCTGTCAATTTCTTTGAAGTTTGGATCGCAAATCATAGATGTTCAGAGCATGCAATTCGCGCGCACTCAAATCGACAATTCATTGACACTTGCGAATGAATTGAAGTGCAATCAATTCGGCCGTGCCACCAAGACAGGGAAAGATTCACCCCCGCCGTCGCGCGCCTGGACACCCCTCGCCATGGGGCAGCGAGGGAGCGAGAAAAAGTACGACGGCAGAATCCGGGCGGCCGAAGGCAGAATCAGGATCTGACCGCGCCGGCTTCGCGCAAAGCCGGGGCATGGCCCTTTGACGCATCCGATCGAATGGGAGCAACGATGTGTAGAAGTATCAAGACCCTGTTCAACTTCGACCCGCCCGCGACGGAAGAGGAAATGCGCGCCGCGGCGCTGCAGTTCGTCCGCAAGCTCAGCGGGTTCAACCACCCGTCCAAGGCCAACGAGGCTGCTTTCGATCGTGCAGTCGAGGACGTGACGGCCTCTGCGCGTGCACTCATCGAATCGCTGGTGACCACCGCCGACCCGCGGGATCGCGAGATCGAGGCGGCGCGGGCACGGGCCCGAACGGCGGCCCGGTTCGGCACGCCGCACTGAATCTCACCACTGCAAGGAAGCCACCATGCCAACGATCGAGCAAATCCAGCAGATGCTGGACCCTGTGTTCCCCGGGCTGATGGGCGTGCGCCTCGTCACGGTGGAGCCGGAACGCGTCGTCGCCGAGCTCAAGGTGCGTCCGGATCTGTGCACCATCGGCGGCATCCTGCATGGCGGGGCGTCCATGGCGTTTGCCGACACGCTCGGCGCGGTAGGCACGGTCGTCAACATGCCGCAAGGCAAGCGCACGACCACGACCGACTCCAGCACCAAGTTCATCGGCGGCGCGCGCGTCGACACGACCGTCACCGGCGAATGCGTGGCGCTCCACCGCGGGCGAACCACGATGGTGTGGCAGACGTCGATCCGGTCGGCCGAGGGCAAGCTCTGTGCGGTCGTGACACAGACGCAGCTCGTGCTGGACGCCTAGGTCCATGCGCACGCTCATCTTCATCCTCGGAGGCTTCGCGCTGTTCGGCGCGTGCGTGGGAGTGGCCAAGCTGATGTCCAACGGCCTCTCGGATTCGATGCGCATGGCGACGGTCGTCTTCGCGGCGCTCTGGTTCGTCATCGCCGCGGCCAACATGTGGGTCGGCGTCGCGAAGGCGGGCTATTCGTTCGCCGAAGAGTTGCCGATCTTCCTGCTCATTTTCGGCCTGCCGGTCGCAGTCGCCGTTGTCGTGAAGTGGAGGGTGCTGTGACGAACGAGTCAGATCCATGCCTGGAAGGCGGCTGCCAATGCGGCGCCATTCGTTATCGGATCACCGGCAGTCCGGTGATGGCGGCCTTGTGTCATTGCTCGATGTGCAGGCGCGCGAACGCGGCTCCAGCGGTCGCATGGGCGATGTACGAGCAATCGCAAGTTTCGTTTCTCGCTGACGAACCGACGCGCTACGAGTCTTCTCCCGGAGCGGTGCGCAGCTTCTGCGCGCGATGCGGCACGCAGATCAGCTTCGTGGCGGACTACATCCCGGGACTGATCGACATCACGATCGGCAGCCTGGACGATCCCGAACAGGTCGCGCCGACCTTTCACTACTGGGAGTCGAGACGCCTGCGATGGGTGCAGTTTGCCGACGCGCTGCCTCGCCACGCGGAGTTCCCTCCGATCGAGTGAGCGTCACTGCGCCTGTCCCGGGGCCTCTCCGGCACCCAGATAGGCCCGCGCCAGCGCATCGTCGCTCGCGATCTGCTCCGCGGTGCCCTGCGCGACGATGCGCCCTCCTTCGATCACGTAGGCCCTGTCGGCCAGCGCCAGCGCGAGACTGGCCATCTGGTCGACCAGCAGGATCGTCATTCCCTCCTCGCGCAGCACGTCGAGCGCCGCGAAAAGCTCGGCAATCACCTTCGGGGCAAGACCTAGCGAGGGCTCGTCGAGCAGCAGGATGCGCGGTCGCGCCATCAGCCCGCGTGCGATGGCCAACATCTGTTGCTCGCCGCCCGACAGCAGACCCGCGCGCTGATGCTGCCGCTCGCGCAACCGCGGGAAGCGCCGAAACATGTCCTCGACCCTGGCTTCGAGACCGACAGGCTGGCGAAACGCACCGAGCCGGATGTTGTCGACCACGCTCAACTCCGCAAACACCTGCCGTCCTTCGGGCACCAGGACCAGGCCGTGTTGCACGATGAGTTCCGCGGCCAATTGCGAGAGTTCGTGGCCTTGCAGATGGATCCCTCCCTGCACCGGCCGATGCAGGCCCGCCAGCGAACGCATCAACGTCGACTTGCCCGAACCGTTGGCGCCGAGCAATGCGACGACCTCGCCGCCACGGACCTGAAGATCGATGCCATGCAGCACAGGCTCGGCGCCGTAGCCGGCGACCAGCGAGCCGACGCCCAGCATCTCGTCCGCGGTCTCCGCAAGCGTCGTCGAGGGCCTGCGCTCGATCGCGTGGTGCGCGAGATCCTCACCCAGATAAGCCTGCCGCACGCGCGGATCGGACCGCACCTCGCCCGGTGCGCCCGCAGCCAGATGCTGGCCTGCGTCGAGCACCACCACCCGATGCGAGATGCCCATGACCAACTCCATGTCGTGCTCGACCAGCAGCACGCCGACGCCGGCATCGGCGATGTGCCGAAGCAAGGCTGCGAGGCGCTCCTTGTCGCCGCGTGAAAGGCCGGCCGCAGGCTCGTCGAGCAACAGCACTTGCGGGTCCGTCGCCAAGGCACGCGCAATTTCCACCAGGCGTTTGTCCACGTGCGGAAGATCGGCGGCGCGAGTGTGCGGATGGCCTCGATAGCCGCAGAAGTCCAGCAGTGCACGGGCCTGCGTACGGCACTGCGGCGCGCTGAAACGACTCGCGCCGAAGAGCATGCCGAGCGAGCCCCGGCTCACGGCCAGCGCCACGTTGTCCTCGACGCTCAGGCTGCCGAAGAGCTGGGATGTCTGGTAGGTGCGCGCGATGCCGCGTCGCGCAATCGCATGCGACGGCAAGCCTCGGAGCGAATCGCCCGCGATCTTGAAATCGCCTCCGGTGGGCCTGTAGAAGCCACTCAGCATGTTGAGCACGGTCGACTTGCCGGCGCCGTTCGGGCCGATCAGGCTGGTGATGCGGGCCGGCGCCGTTTCGAAGCTCAGATCGCTCGCAGCGCGTACGCCGCCGAACTGCATCGAGAGCCGATCGGACACGAGAGCGCTTCGGGAGCGGGCACGCAGCGGGGTCGCGTTCAACGGAGTTTTTTCCACGGGTAGCACTTCTTCACCGACAAGGCGCCGGCGAAGCTTCTCCCACAGGCCCACGGCGCCATCGGGCGCAACCCACAGCACGACGAGCAGCATGGCACCGAAGAACAGCAGACGGTATTCCTCCAGGCTCGAAAGCACCTCCGGCAGGAGCGCCACCAGGACCGCTCCCACCAGCGGCCCCGCGATCGACCCGGACCCACCGATGACCACCACCAGCACGAACAGGATCGACTGGCCGAAGCCGAAGGTGCTCGGCGTGACGAAGCCCGACAGCGGCGCGAACAGACCGCCGGCCACGCCGGCCGCCACTGCGGAAATCGCGAACGCGACCGTCTTGACGACGAGCGGATCGATGCCGACCGACTCGGCCGCCGTTTCGCTGTCGCGCACCGCGCGCATCGCTGCGCCCCAGGTTCCGCGCGACAGCCAGGTAAACAATGCCAACGACATGCCGGCGGTGACGATGGCCAGCATCGCCATCGCCTTTTCGCCGCCGACGCCGAACATCGCCGGCGCAGCGATGCCCATGATCCCGTTCTGGCCGCCCGTGAGATCACGCATTTCGACCACGCTGTGCTCGACGATGAAGCCGAAGGCGATGGTGATCATCGCGAGGTACGGCCCCTTGACCCGCAGCGCCGGCAATGCGAGCAAGGCCCCCATCGCCCCGGCGAGCAAGGCCGCGACGGGCCAAGCCGCCCAGAAGCTCCACCCGGCCTTGGTGGTGAGGATGCCCACCGCATAGGCCCCGATGGCGTAGAAGCCCACGTGGCCGAAGGAGACCTGTCCGGTCAGCCCCTGCAGCACGTTGAGGCCGATGCCGGCGATCGCCAACAGCGCAACGTTGGCCAGCACGAAGACGTAGTAACCGTTGACGCTCGCCGCTGCCGCCAGCCCCGCGGCGAGCAGAACGAGCACGGCGGCGATCTGGCCCGAGGAGCCCAGACCCAGCAAGCGGTCGTTGACCGTCGAAGACCGCAAGGGCGATGTCAGCACGGCACTCATACCTTCTTCACCTCCGCCCGGCCGAAGAGCCCGTTGGGCCGCAACGCCAGCGCCACGATCACCAGTCCGAAGCTGATGATCTGCGTGTAGCTAGAACCCAGCGTCGACGTGATCAGCGATTCCAGGATGCCGAAGAGCAGCCCCGCGATCATCACGCCCCACGGGCTGCCGATGCCGCCCAGGATCGCGACCGCGAAGGCCTTCAGGCCGAACAGCGTGCCCATGTCGGCGTTGACGTTCAGCAGCGGCGCGATCAACACGCCCGCCACGCCCGCGAAGACCGCCGACATCGCGAACGCCAGCGCGACGACGCGCCGGATCGGGATGCCCATCAACCGTGCCGCGTCGCGGTTCTGCACCACCGCGAGCATCGCGACGCCCCAGCGCGTGCGGCGCGACACCGCATGCAGCAGCCCCGCGAGCAGCAGCCCGACGATGGGAATGACGATCTGCAACGGATACACGCCCAGTTCCACACCACCCACAGTCACCGGCGACACCGCCAGTGGCGACGGCAGGCTGCGCGGCTCCTTGCCGAAAGTGAACAGCACCAGGTTGTCGAGCACGATGCCGAGGGCCACCGTGGCGATCAGCCATGCGTTCGAGCCCCGGCTCGCAAAGGGCCGCACGGCGAGGAACTCGACCACCAGCCCATAGAGCGCGCACCCGCACAGCGCCAGCACCACGGCCGGAACCAGCGGCCAGCCGAGCGTCTGCGCGAAGGTGAAGGTCAGCACCGCACCCAGCATCATCGAACTGCCCTGTGCAAAGTTGACCGTGCCCGACACGGCATAGGTCACGTAGAACCCCAAGGCCATCAGGCCATACATGCTCCCCAGGCCGAAGCCACTGAGCAGCGCGGACAACATCGACATCGTGCGTGGACCTTCTTCAGACGCGGCGCGAGCGCCTTCAGTTGACCGTCACGCCGACGGGCAGGATGCGGTCGTCGATGAACTGCGCCCACACGTAGTCGTCCACGCCCAGCGCGTCGTGGTTGGCAGCGGTGAAGGGCGCCGCGTACTTCTTGATGAGTCCGTCGTAGCTGGCGATCTTGTAGAAGCCCTGTCGCACGGCGTCGCCGTCGGTCGAGCCGGCCTGAGCGATGGCGAGCGCCGCGAGGTGCATGCCGTCATACGCGTTCGCCACGCCCACGGCCGGCGTGATGTCGCCCGGGCCCTTGATGGCCGGGTACTTGGCCATGAGCGACTTGATGACGCGCTCGCCCACCGGCGATTGCTTGCCGAAGAAGCTGTAGGTCTGCACGAAGTGCACGTCCTTCGCGTTCGGGCCGGCCAGTTCGGTGAAACGGCCGCCTGCCGGGCCCCAGTGCGAGACCACCGGCACCTTCCAGCCCATGCGGTCCAGCGACTTCACCACCTGTGCCGAAGGGCCCACGTTGGCAACGAGGAAGAGAGAATCGGCGCCCGCCGCCTTCAGGCGCGTGAGCTGCGGGACCATGTCCAGATCGTTCGCCTCGAATTTCTCGACGCCCGCGACGGCCACGCCCTTCTCGGCCAGCGCCGCTTTCAGACCCTTCTCGTTCGATTCGCCCCACGGGTTGTTCACGAGGATCATCCCCGGCTTGGCCGCCTTGAAGGTCTTCTGCGCGTACTGCAGCATGGCCTTGTCGACCACTTCGTCGACGGCCGAGACGCGGAAGGCGTAGTTGGGATTGGCGCCGTTCCTGGTGATCGGCGTGCCCGCGGCCCACGGGCCCATGAAGGGCACCTTTTCCTGGTTGACGAGCGGCACGATCGCCATCGAGACCGGCGTGTCCAAGCCACCAAAAAGCACCGCGACCTTCTCCTTGAAGATGAGTTCGCGCGCCGCGGTCACGCCCTTGGCCGGATTCGCCTCGTCGTCGCGACGCACCAGTTCCAGCTTACGTCCGCCGAGCAGGCCTCCCTTGGCGTTGACCTCGTCGATCGCGAGTTGCAGGCCGCGCGTGATGGCCTCGCCCGACAAGGCCGACTGTCCCGACAGGGCCGTGACCAGGCCGATCTTGATCGGATCCGCGGCGAGCGCGGTGCCGGTCAGGGTGACGAAGGCCAGCGCGAATGCACTGGAAAGGACGGTGCGGCGTGCAAAAAGGGACATGGCGGTTCTCTCCGTGAATGGAAGCGCTGCGTGATGCAAGCGCCGTGCCAATGTCGCCAATGTCGACAACTTCATGCGTACATATCGCTCAACCAATTGTCAACAATTGGTCCGGATCTTGCAGACGCAAAGACACCTGCCCCTCTGGAGACCCCGCATGCCCGCCGCCCGCTATCTCGGCCCCCTGCCCGCCCATGAGCGCTTCGACTACCTGCCCATCACCCGCCGCGCAGGCCACGCCTGGCCGAACGGCGCCCGCCTGGCCGTCTACATCGGCCTCAATCTCGAGCACTTCGCGTTCGGCGAAGGCATGGGCGCGTGCATCGGCCCGGCGGCACCGCATCCCGACGTGCTGAATCACTCCTGGCGCGAATACGGCAATCGGGTGGGCGCGTGGCGCATGCTCGAACTGTTCGACAGCCTGGGCCTGCCTTCGGGCACGCTGCTGAACACCGCGCTCTACGACCACTGCCCCGAGCTGATCGCGGCCTGCGTCGCGCGGGGCGACGAGCTCATCGGGCATGGCCACAGCAACTCGGAGCGCCAGGCCGACATGGACGAGAAGAACGAAGGCGCCCTGCTGATCCGTTGCCGCGCCCGCATGCTGGAAGAAAGCGGCGAGGCGCCATCGGGCTGGCTCTCGCCGTGGATTTCGGAGAGCCGCCACACGCCGGACCTGCTGGCCGAGGCCGGCTACAGCTACACCCTCAATTGGTGCCACGACGACCAGCCCATGCCCATGCGCACACGCAGCGGCCGCACGCTGTGGTCGGTGCCCTACCCGCAGGAGCTGAACGACATCCCGATGATCATTGCCAGGCAGATGGACGCGAAGGATTTCGCGCAGATGATCATCGACAACGCCGACGAGATGCTCGAACAGTCACGCCGGCAGCCGCTGGTGATGGGCGTCGCGCTGCACCCCTACATCGTGGGCCAGCCCTACCGCCTGCGGCACCTGCGCCGCGCGCTGCAGCACCTCGCGGCCCTGCGCGACCGCGGCGAGGTCTGGTTCACGACGCCAGGCGCCGTCTGCAGGCACGTGGCTGCGCATGTGGCAAGCTAGCGGGGCCCGCTGTCCGCGCTCCCCGATCTCGTTCCCGTTCCCATGCCACGCTCCAGAACCGCCCGTCTTCCCGCCGTCGATACGCCTTTGCGTCCGACCGGCGCCCTGTCGTCGGTGGACGAAGGCGACGACGTCGAATCGCGCATCTACCGGGCCGTGTTCGACAGCGTGATGAACCAGCGGCTCACGCCCGGCACCAAGCTGCCGGAGAGTTCGTTGTGCGAGTTGTTCGGCGTGAGCCGCTCGGTGGTCCGCAAGGTGCTGCAGCGGCTGGCGCATGACCACATCGTGCAATTGCGGCCCAACCGCGGCGCGATCATAGCGGTGCCCTCACCCGAGGAGACGCGGCAGATCTTCGAGGCGCGGCGGGGGCTCGAGGCGATCATCGTCAATCTGGCGACGCAGAACGCGACCGCACGCGACGTGGCGGAGCTGCGCAAGCAGCTCAAGCAGGAACACGACGCGATGAACCGCTTCGACCAGCCGGCCTGGGCGCGGCTGGCGAGTTCCTTTCACCTGGGCCTGGCGGGGCTGGCGCGCAACCCGATCCTGGAGCGCTACCTGGTCGAGATGGTGTCGCGCTGCTCGCTCATCGTGGCGCTGTACGAGCCGCCGGGCAATGCCGCCTGCGAACACGAGGAGCACGAACGCATCGTGGATTGCGTCGCGCGCGGCGACGCCGAAGGCGCGGTGCAGCTCATGGACGAGCACCTGCGCGAGTTGGAACGAAACGTGTCAGTGCAGCGAGCCGCGCCCGATCGCACGCTGGCCCATCTGCTCGGCATGGCCTGATCCGCGCGCGGGGAGCATTGCCGTGCCCAACCGTCGTCTGACAGCCGCCGCATCGATCGCACTGGCCGCGCTGCTGGCTGGCTCCGCATGGGCGCTCCCGAGCTTCACTGAGGTGCGCCGCGACTTCCATCCTTCCGACACGCTGATCGTCGACAGGGATGGCGAACTCCTGCAGCGCGTGCGCACGGACAGCACTGTGCGCCGCGGCCAGTGGGTCGCGCTGGCGGACGTCTCCCCGGCCCTGCGCACCGCGATGGTGCTGAGCGAAGACAAGCGCTTCTACGAGCACAGCGGCGTGGACTGGCGCGCCGTCTCGTCCGCAGCCTGGGGCAACGTATGGAACACGCGCACGCGCGGCGCATCGACCATCACGATGCAGCTCGCCGGCCTGCTCGACGACGACCTGCGGC
Organism: Variovorax sp. J22R115; assembly: GCF_030317005.1. NCBI lineage: Bacteria > Pseudomonadati > Pseudomonadota > Betaproteobacteria > Burkholderiales > Comamonadaceae > Variovorax > Variovorax sp. J22R115. The sequence continues at coordinate 233,936 of NZ_JASZYM010000014.1, forward strand.
GCGGCGGCGGTGGCCGCAGCCTCACGCAGAAGCTCGGCCAGACGGTGGCCGCGCAGCAGCTTGAGCGCTACTGGCGCAAGGACCAGATCCTGGAGGCGTATCTCAACACCGTGCCCTTCCGGGGCGAGATCGTCGGCATCGACGCGCTCTCGCGCACCTTGTTCGGCAAAGCCCCCCATGGCCTGGATGCGCGCGAAGCCGCTCTGGCCGCGGCGCTGGTGCGCGCACCCAACGCCAAGCCGGCCCTCGTCGCGCAACGCAGCTGCGAGCTGATGCGCGCGATGGAGCCCGAGAGCAAGCCGGACTGCGAGGCGCTCGACATGTTCGCGAGCGCGGCACTGCAGCGCCGCGGCTTCGAGGCCAGCGAAGGCATCGCGCCGCATCTTGCGCGGCGGGCGCTGAAGGAATCCGGCCCCAACCCCGAGACCGTCCGCACGACGCTGCGTGCGCCGCTGCAGCGCTTTGCGCTGGGCACGCTGCAGCGCCACCTGCGCGAACTGCGCGGCCGCAACGTGGAAGACGGCGCACTCGTGGTGCTCGACAACGCCAGCGGCGAGGTGCTCGCCTGGGTCGGATCGTCCGGCGACCTGAGCCGTGCGGCCGAGGTGGACGGCGTGCTTGCGCAGCGCCAGCCGGGCTCCACCCTCAAGCCTTTCCTCTATGCGGAGGCCATCGCCGAGCGTCGGCTGACGGCAGCGTCGCTGCTCGATGACTCGTCGGCCCAGATCAATACGGCCAGCGGGCTCTACATCCCCCAGAACTACGACCGGCAGTTCAAGGGCTACGTGTCGGTTCGCACCGCGCTCGCGGCCTCGCTCAACGTGCCGGCGGTTCGCACCCTGGTGATGGTGTCCCCCGAGGCCTTCGCGCGCCAGCTTCGTTCGGCCGGCATGCCACTCGCTCAAAGCGGCGACTACTACGGCTACAGCCTGGCGCTGGGCAGCGCCGAGGTGTCGCTGCTGGCACTGACGAACGGCTACCGGACGCTGGCGAATGGCGGAGGGTTCGGCGAGACGCGATTCGTGCCCCGGCAACTCGCAGCCAGACGCGATGACGTCCCGTCCATCGACCCGCGCGCCGCGTTCATCGTGGGCGACATCCTGAGCGACACCAACGCCCGCGCGCGCACCTTCGGCCTCGACAGCGTGCTCGCCACCCGCTTCTGGACGGCAGTGAAGACCGGCACCAGCAAGGACATGCGCGACAACTGGGCGGTCGGATGGTCGCAGCGCTACACCGTCGGCGTGTGGGTCGGCAATGCGAGCGGCGCGCCGATGTGGGATGTCAGCGGCACCAGCGGCGCGGCGCCGGTCTGGACCGAGGTGATGGGCTATCTGCACCGCAATGAAGCCAGCCGTGCACCCGCGCCACCCGCCGGGCTCGTGCAGACGCGCGTGCGCTTCGGCGACGAACTGGAAGCGGCACGCAACGAATGGTTCATCGCGGGCACCGAACAGGCGGTCTTCGCGCTGGCGCCCGACGCCTCGGCGACGGAAGCGGCGTCGCGCATCACGGCCCCATCCAACGGCACCATCATCGCGCTCGACCCCGACATCCCGCCTAATCGCCAGCGCGTGCGATTCGAGGCCGAGGGGCGCGGCCTGCAATGGCGCATCGACGGCAAACCGTTCGCGCGCGGAAACAGCGCGCAATGGCTGCCCTGGCCGGGCCGGCACCGGGTCGAGTTGGTCGACGCGCGCGGACAGGTGGTCGACGAAATCAGGCTCGAGGTGCGCGGCGCGGGCGTGGTGACCGGCGCGAAACGCTGAGCCGCGGGGTCGCGTCCGACGCCTGTCAGCGGTTGACGACGGCCAAGGACAGGCGGTTGGCGTACGCGAAGGCCGCCCGACGGATCACGATAGCGTTGGCCTTCCACTGCTGGGCCGCGCCCCTCGCGTCGCATACAACTACGTCATAGAACAGCCGTATGGAGGCCCATGATGTTGATCAGGATGACAACCGTGCCGCAAGCTCAGGATCCCCATGTCGTGGTCGCCTGGATCCGCGCATGCATCTGGGCCAACGTCGAAGGGTGGCCGTTCTGCAGGCTGAAGTAGTCCTCGAATGAGATTCTGACGATGCAGGGAGATTTCGGATGCCATTGGAATTCCTTCAACAGATTGCCAAGCAAGGACTGCCTTGCACGATCTATGCACCCGCGCAGATCGACAAACTGCGCGTTTTGCAGGCAGCCGGCCTGGTCACCGCGGTGATTCCGCCGGTCGAGGAAATCCCGGGCGGCGGGAAGATCCATCGGCCCGCACAGGCGCTCGCCATCACCGACAAGGGCGAAGAAGCACTGCGAGACGCACTGCCCGCCAGTGACGGGGAGGTCGGGCAGGATCAAGGGGTCGGGCGCGACTCCCTCGCACGCCGCGCCTCATAGGCCTTGAGGTGCGCATGAGCCACCCGCAACAGCAATAACTTCTTGCCACCCGCGCCGCGCCGCAACAGATCGCCGACGATGTGGTCCGCCTCGATGGGCGCACCGCGCTCGATGTCCTTGAACATCGAGGCGGTCATCATCGAGTCGGCCGCGGTCAGGATGGCCCGGGCACGCTCGATGGCCACTGCCCGCGGGGCGAAGCCGTTGTGGCGTGCGATGGCCACACACTCCTGCACCATGCCGTTGGCGAGGTCCGTCCCGCCGCTGCGCACGATGTCGCCGACGGTGGCGCGCATCAGGCAGGTCATGCTGGCCGCCGATGCGATGAGCATCCACTTTTCCCACATGTCCTGAAGAACGTTGTCGGAGGCCACGCCATCGAAGCGGGCCTTGGCAAAAGCCGCGTTCAACGCGTGCATGCGGGGTGAGCGCGAACCGTCGAGTTCGCCATAGGTCAGGCCATGCACGTCACTGAGATGAAGCACCGAGCCCGCATCGTCGAGCACCGCGGAGATCATGCCCAGGCCGCCCAGCACGTGCTCGCGGCCGAAGCGCTCGGCGAGTTCGTCGAGGTGACGCATGCCATTGAGCAGGGGAAGGATCGCCGTGTTCGGTCCGACCGCAGGTGCGAACGAGTTCATCGTCTCGGCGAGGTCGTAGGCCTTGCAACCGACGACCACCACGTCATAGGGGCCGCCGATGCCCTCCGCTTGTACCGAGGGCGGCGACGGCAGCGTGAGGTCGCCACGCGGACTCTTGATCACCAGGCCGGTCTTCGCGAGTTGAGCCGCGCGACGAGGCCGCAGCAGGAAGGTCACGTCCTCGCCCGCCTCCAGCAGTCGCCCGCCGAAATAACCGCCCAGCGCACCAGCGCCTACAACCAGGAATCGCATGTGACTTTCTCTCTGGGTGATGGACCGGCGATTCTGCGCTGATGCAGCGACGCGTGCATGCCCTGGCGGACGAGATCCGCGGCTACTGTGCCGCCGACCGGACTAATCCATCTCGACGACGACGACAGTCAGCAACGTCACCAAGATGATGTGCAGCAGGAATTCGATGCGCTTCTCCGGAGGCGACAGGGCGAGCGTGACGCCTGCCACCACCAGCGTCAGCGAGCTGAACATCAATTGAAAAGATATCTCCACTGCGGCGCAGTCCTTTCAGGGCTCGGCCGACCCCCACTGCGGGACTGTTTCGACCACTTCCGACGCTACCGGGCGCCCGGCGCGTGAACATCCTCAGTTCATGGGGTGTCCACTTCCCATAAGTCACGATCGATCGTGCGAACATCCGGGCGTACCTGTGGAGTTGCCGTTTGTCGAATCCGAACCCTCAAGCCCCCGTCAGCGTTGCCCTCGTCGAAGACGATCCGGGCATGCGCGAGCGCTTCGAACGGGTCATTGCGGCCGAGCCCAGCCTGCGCCTGGCCTTCGGCGCATCGACGGCGGGCGAGCTGCTTGCGTGGTTCGCCAGCAATCCCGTGGACGTCCTGTTGGTCGACCTGGGGCTGCCGGATCGCTCCGGACTGGAAGTCATTCGGCGCTGCCGCGACCTGCAGCCCGCCTGCGCAATGATGGTTCTGACCATCTTCGGCGACGAGGTGAACATGCTCCGTGCCTTCGAGGCCGGTGCCGGCGGCTACCTGCTGAAGGACGGGACCGAAGCCGATCTCGCCGCACACGTGTTGAGCCTGCATGCGGGCGGATCGCCCATGTCGCCGATCATCGCGCGGCAGTTGCTCGTGCAATGGCAGGCGCGCCCCGCGTCGGCGACGGCGGAGGTAGCGCCGGGCAGGGAAGCCCTGTCGCCGCGGGAGACGGAAGTGCTGGGGCTGGTCGCCCGCGGTTTCACCTACGCCGAGACGGCACAACGCATGGGCATCCTGCTCTCCACCGTTCAAAGCCACGTCCGCAACATCTACGGAAAGCTCGACGTGCACAACAAGACCGAAGCCGTGTTCGAAGCGCGGCAGCTCGGGTTGCTCCGCTAGTGCGAGTGGGCAGGTTCATGGGCGGGGCGGCTCGGCGGACAGCGCCTGTCCGGTGGATCGTCACGCTGGTCTGGGCGATCGCGGCCCTCTGCTGCTTCGCGCCGGCTTTCGCGGCAAGCGAGCCCGGGGTCGTCATGCTCGACAGGGCCCACGCATTGCTGGAGCCGCAGGGCGGGCCGCCGAGCGAAGGGGAGGTCGACCTTGCCCGCCGCTGGGACCGCGAGTTCCCCGGCCTGGGCGGTCGTGCGACCTACCGCATCACGCTGCCGCCGCGGGTCGACACGGAGCCGATGGCCCTGCTGTTTTCGCGGGTCGGCAACCAGGTGCACGTGCTGCTCAACGACAGCACCGTCCAGCGCTGGGGCACGCTGGGCGACCCGCTCTTCGACGCCACCAAGACAGTGCGCAGGGTGACGCTGCCGGCAGCCCTGCTGTACGCCGATCGCCCCAATGAACTGCGTGTCGAGGTCACAATTCAGGCGCAGCGCCTGGGTGGCCTCTCGGTGGTGCGATACGGACCGGTCCCGCAGATCGAGGATCTGTACTCCAAACAGATCCTCCGGCGCGACCTCGCCATGCTGGTCTTCGGTGCCGGCCTGGTCGGCATGGGCGCGCTCACCGCCGTGCTGTGGTGGCGGCAGCGCGATCCTTTCTACGGGTGGTTCAGCGTTGCGGCGCTGCTGGGCGTGGTGCGTGTCATCGACCGGTCCTGGCCCGATGTTCCCGTGTCATGGCCGCTCTGGGGCGCCGTCGCCGCGATCTGCTACACGGCCCACGTGGCGTTGATGTGCCGGTTCGCGCTGATCGCGGTCGGGTCGCTTTCCCGCGGCATGAGACGTGCCATCGACGGCGTGATCGTGGTGGTCTCGGTGCTCGACGCCCTCGCGTTCGCGCTGGGCATGCCGCTGCTCATGACGATCGGGTTCACGTTCATTCCGGTCCTCGGTCTCGCAACGCTGGCGCTGGTCATGCGCGAGGCGTTCGTGAGCCGCAGCGCGAAGGCGTGGGTGCTGGCCGTGGCGATTGCCGGTGCGCTGGTGGCAGGCACGCACGACGTGGTCATGATCCGCGTCGCCGGTGCGAGCGGCCTCTACAACACCTACATCCAGCACGGGATGTTCGTGTTCGTGCTCGCCATGATGTGGTTCGTTGCCGAGCGCTACAACCGCTCCGTCGCGAGCTTCCAGGCACTCAATGCCGACCTATCCCGGCGCGTGGAAGAACGCGAGCGCCAACTGCATCAGGCTTTCGATTCCCTGCGGGAGCAACAGCACCACCAATCGGTCTCGATCGAGCGGCAGCGGATCATGCGGGAGATCCACGACGGCGTGGGTTCGCAGCTCGTGGGCTTGCTGAACATGGTGACGCGCAAAGGCACGGACCCGACGGCTCTGAAGGAGCAGGTCCAGATGGCGCTCGACGAGATGCGCATGGCCGTCGACTCGCTGCAGCCGGCGCACGACGACCTCGGCACTTTGCTGGCCACACTGCGCTACCGCCTGCAGCCGCGCCTGCAGGCGGCCGGCATCGGGGTGATCTGGGACGTCGCCGAGTTGCCGGAACTCAGGCAGTTGTCGCCTCCTGTCGTGCTGCATGTGCAGCGGATCCTGCTTGAAGCCTTCACCAATGTCATGAAGCATGCCCACGCCTCCCAGGTGGAAGTGCAGGTTCGCTGGCAAGAGGAAGCCGCGCCGCGCGTGATGCTCCGCATCACCGACAACGGGATCGGGTTTCCCGCGGGTGTGCGTGCGCAGGAGACGCAGGCGCATGGCCGCGGCCTGGACAACATGCGTGCCCGGGCGGCGGCCATCGGCGCCAGCTTCGATGTGCAGCAGTCGCCGAATGGCGGTGTGAGCATCGCGCTGGAATGGCAAGTCGAACGTGCACCGCCCTCCTCCGGCTTCCATGACAATCCGGGGCATGGCTGAATCGTTCGACACTCGTCCCGTGCTGATCGCCGGGGGCGGCATCGGGGGCATCACCCTCGCACTCACCTTGCACCAGATCGGTGTGCCCTGCATCGTCTACGAAGCGGTGCCCGACCTGCAACCACTGGGCGTGGGCATCAACCTGCAGCCCAACGCCGTGCGCGAGCTGTATGACCTCGGCTTCGACGACAAGGTCCTCGGCACCATCGGCATCCAGGCGCGGGAGTGGGCGCTGGTCGGCCGCAACGGCAACGACATCTATGCCGAACCGCGCGGCCTGCTCGCGGGTTACCGCTGGCCGCAGTATTCGGTGCACCGCGGCCAGTTGCAGATGATGCTGTACCGGGCGGCGGTCGAGCGACTCGGCCCCGGCGCCATTCGCCTCGGCCACCGGGTCACGGGCTATCGGAATGGCGCCGAGGGCGTCACCGCCCTCATCGAGACGCGCGACGACCAGCGCACCGAAGTCGAAGGCCGCCTGCTGGTGGCCGCGGACGGCCTGCATTCGGCCGTGCGGGCGCAGATGTACCCCGCGCAGCCGCCCATCCAGTGGGGCGGCGCCATCATGTGGCGCGGCACCACGCCGGGGGTGCCGGTTCGCAGCGGCGCGTCCTTCGTCGGCGTCGGGTCCTTGCGGCACCGGGTGGTGCTCTACCCGATTTCCCCGCCCGACCCGGCCACCGGCTTGGCGACGATCAACTGGATCGCCGAGATCACCGTCGACAACGCCAAGGGCTGGACCCAGGGCGACTGGAACCGTCGCGTCGGGCTCGATGACTTCATCCACCATTTCGAAGGCTGGGACTACGGCTGGCTGGACGTGCCCGCGATGCTGCGCGGGGCCAATGAAATCTTCGAGTACCCCATGATCGACCGCGATCCCGTACCCAGCTGGGTGGACGGCGACGTGGCGCTGCTCGGCGACGCGGCGCACGTGATGTACCCGGTGGGCTCCAACGGCGCGAGCCAGGCCATCGTCGATGCGCGCGTGCTGGGCGCGGCGATGGTCGAGCACGGCGTGGGCCGCGCCGCGCTGCAGGCCTACAACGACAAGCTGTGCGCCGACATCTCGGCGCTGGTGCTCCGCAACCGCGGTTCGGGCCCCTTCGGCATTCTGGGCCTGGTCGACGAACGCTGCGGCGGCGTGTTCGACGACATCGATCAGGTCATTCCCGCTGCCGAACGCGAGGCCTTCATGGCACGCTACAAGGCGGCCGCCGGCTTCGCCATCGAGACGCTCAACGCGGCGCCGCCGACGATCGCACCCGGGGCGCGGGCGCGCAGCTCTTGATTCTGTCCACGCTCGTTCAATTCAAGGAGTTCACCCATGTCGTCCAGTCCGATCGCCGCATGGCATCAGCTCGTCAAGGAACGCAACGTGCGCGGGCTCGACACCCTGCTTGCGGATGATGCCGTCTTCCTTTCGCCGGTGGTGCATACGCCTCAGGTCGGCAAAGCCATCACGAGGACGTACCTCGCTGCGGCGTTCCACGTGTTTTTCAACCCGTCGTTCCAGTACGTTCGCGAGCTCACGGGCGATCGGGACGCGGTGCTCGAATTCGAGCTGGAGCTCGAAGGCATCAAGGTCAATGGCGTCGACATGATCAAGTGGAACGACGAAGGCAAGATCACCGAATTCAAGGTGATGCTGCGGCCCTTGAAAGCGGTCAATCTGATCCATCAGAAGATGGCCGCGATGCTCCAGGCCAATCAGTAGGGGTCCTGTCTTTCGATCCTGATTGCGCCCGTCACCCCCTCGATTGAGGTCGCCTCCCGACGCCTATTTCGGTGACAAGTTCTCGGACGATCAAAAAGGATTGGCGTCGAAGCCGCAGGCCGAGGTGGAAGTGCCCAGCTTCTAGAATTCGGCGCGGAACCCACCGGGCCTGCTTTCCTGGTCTATAGGAAGATCCTTTCGCCGCAGTTCGTGGCAGCATGGGGGTCTTGCGATCCCACTGAGGAGCAGCACCATGACCCGATGCCCCATGCATGCCGCGATCTTCTGCGCCGCCCTGGTGCCTGGCACTGCGGTGCTCGCCCAGCAAGACCTTGCTGCGGCGGAGCAAAGCTATCAGCGCACCCTGGCCTATTGCAACAACGGCACCTTGCCACGCCCGGAGCGCGATGCCTGCGTGCGCGATGCGGGGTACGCATTGGAGCGGGCCCGCGGCGGGATTTCGACCGGCGAAGAGGACGTGACCTCGCCCGGCGGCCGTGCAACGGTCGTCATTCCGGATGGCTCGCCGCTGCCCTTGAGCGACTCGACCACCGTCACCTCGCCCGACGGCCGTTCGACGATCGTGCTGCCGGCCGGCGGCTCCAGGCCCTTGCCCAATCAATAGGTCTTGTAGGGCAGGAACTTGCCCGAGAGCACCACGTTCACGCGGTCGCCCTTCGGGTCGGCCTGCCGCTGGATGTCCATGCTGAAGTCGATCGCGCTCATGATTCCGTCGCCGAACTCCTCGTGGATCAGTTCCTTGATGGTGGTGCCGTACACGCTCACCACTTCGTACCAGCGGTAGATCAGCGGGTCGGTCGGCACGGCGGTCGGCAGAGAGCCCTTGTACGGCACGACCTGCAGCCACTTCTGCTCCTCGGCGCTGAGGCCGAAGATCTTGCCGATGATCTTGGCCTGTCCGGCGTCGAGCGTCATCTGGCCGAGGCAGGCCGCAGTGGTCCACTCCTTCGAAAGCCCCACCTTTTTGGCCACGTCGGCCCACTGGATGCCCTTGGCCACCTTGACGGCAATGATCTTCTCGGTGACGTCGTTGCGGTTCATGCGGATGCTCCTGTTCGCGTTGGTTGTCCATGCACTCAGTGCAAGCAACAGCCGTGCCGCTACCCCTGTGCGTCGCGCGCGTTCTACTTCACGACCATCAGCGTGAACGGCCACACGTAGGCCTGCAGCGTCACCAGGATGCCCACGAGGCTTGCCAGCGCGATCGAGTGGAAGAACACGTAGCGCAGGATGTCGCCTTCGTGGTTGAACCAACGCGTGGCGGTCGATGCGACCACGATCGACTGCGCGTCGATCATCTTGCCCATCACGCCACCCGAGCTGTTGGCCGCGCCCATGAGGTTGGGCGACAACCCGAGCTGGTCGGCTGCCACCCTCTGCATGCCGCCGAAGAGTACGTTCGACGCGGTGTCGGAGCCCGTCAAGGCGACGCCCAGCCAGCCCATCAGCGTGCCGAAGAAGGGGTAGAGCACACCCGTGTTGGCGAAGGCCAGGCCGAGCGTGCTGTCGAGCCCCGAATAGCGCGTGAGCGTGCCCAGCGCGAGCATCAGCGCGATGGTGAGCAGCGAGTACTTCACGAGATTGAGCGTGCGGCCATACGCAACCACGAGCTGGCCGACGCTGTACTTCGCGACGAGCCCGCCGACGATGGCCGACAGCAGGATGCCCGTACCCGTCGCCGACAGCAGCGTGAAGGCGTAGATCGCGCCCTCTTTGGTCGGCTGCGGCACGATCGGCGGCACCTTCTCGACGAGGTTGTGCAGCCCCGTGATGGGGAAGTTGGGCGCGAACAGGCCGTTGAGCCATGCCTTCACCGGCGGCAGGCCCCAGATGAAGACGAACACGGTCATGATGGCCCAGGGAGTCCAGGCACGGATCAGTTCCTCGCGCGAATGCTGCGTCGGCTTGGCGAGCGATGCAGCCGACGGCGCGCCGCCGTCCTGCTCGTGCCCCTTGAGCGATACCGAGCGCCAGACGGTCTTCGGGTGCCATACGCGCAGGAAAAATATCAACGACACCATCGACACGATGGCCGCGATGATGTCCACCAGTTCGGGGCCGATGAAGTTGGAAACGAGGTACTGGGGTATCGCGAACGATGCGCCGGTTACAAGGATGGCGGGCCAGATTTCCATCATGGCCTTGCGCCCCGCGAAGGCCCAGATGAGCCAGAAGGGCACCAGCAGCGAGAAGAAAGGCAATTGGCGTCCGATCATCGCCGTGACGTCCATCAGGTCGTAGCCGTGCACCTTGGCCAGCGTGATGACCGGCGTGCCAAGCGCGCCGAAGGCGACCGGCGCGGTGTTGGCGATCAGCGAAAGCCCCGACGCCGCGAGCGGCGAGAAGCCGAGGCCGATCAGGATCGCGGCCGTCACGGCCACTGGGGTGCCGAAGCCGGCAGCGCCCTCGAAGAAGGCGCCGAAGGAGAACGCAATCAGCAGCAACTGCAGGCGCCTGTCTTCGGTGATGCCCGAGAGCGAATCCTGCAGCACCTTGAAGCTGCCGTTCTGCTCGGCGAGCTGCTGCAGGAAGATGATGTTGAGCACGATCCAGCCGATGGGCAGAACGCCCGTCAGGCCGCCGAGGAAAGCGGCGCGGCCTGCGAGGCCCGCAGGCATGCCGAAGGCAACGATGGCGATCAACAGCGCGCTGAGCAGGCCGAGCCCCGCTGCCAGGTGCGCCTTCATGTGCAGGAAGCCAAGGCACACGAGCATGACGACGACGGGAATCGATGCCAGCGCCGTCGAAACCACCATGCTGCCAAATGGGTCGTAGACCTGTTGCCAACTCATGGAAACCACCTCTTTTCTGTGTGAAGTTGTAGGAGGAAGAGCCTGCGGATAATAGGCACCACGCAACGAACAGACAACCAAGGAGCCTCTCCCAGTGCCAGACCTCTCCAAGATCACGAACATCGAAGACCTGCGAGTCATCGCCGAACGTCGCGTGCCGCGCATGTTTTACGACTACGCGGACTCCGGGGCCTGGACCGAAGGGACCTATCGCGCCAACGAAAGCGACTTCCAGAAGATCAAGCTGCGCCAGCGCGTGGCGGTCAACATGGAAGGTCGCTCGACCCGCACGACCATGATCGGCCAGGAGGTCGCGATGCCCGTAGCCATCGCGCCCACCGGCATGGCCGGGATGCAGCACGCCGACGGCGAGATCCTCGGTGCGCGCGCGGCCAAGGCCTTCGGCATTCCATTCACGCTCTCGACCATGAGCATCTGCTCGCTCGAGGACATCGCCGAGGCCACGGGACGCCATCCCTTCTGGTTCCAGCTCTACGTGATGCGGGACCGCGACTTCATCGAACGGCTGATCGAACGCGCGCGTGCGGCCAACGTGTCCGCGTTGCAGCTCACGCTGGATTTGCAGATCCTCGGCCAGCGACACAAGGACATCAAGAACGGCCTCACGGCGCCGCCGAAGCCGACGATCAAGAACCTGATGAACCTCGCGACCAAGCCGCACTGGTGCATGGGCATGCTGGGCACCAAGCGCCGCACCTTCGGCAACATCGCGGGCCATGCCAAGGACGTGAAGGACCTGTCCTCGCTCTCGTCATGGACCGCCGAGCAGTTCGACCCGACGCTGAGCTGGGCCGACGTCGAATGGATCAAGAAGCTATGGGGCGGCAAGCTGATCCTGAAGGGGATCATGGACGTCGAGGACGCACGCCTCGCGGCGGCCAGCGGCGCCGATGCGCTGATCGTCTCCAACCATGGCGGTCGCCAGCTCGACGGTGCACCCTCTTCCATCGCGGCCCTGCCTGCGATCGCCGAGGCGGTGGGCACGGAGATCGAAGTCTGGATGGACGGCGGCATCCGCAGCGGCCAGGACGTGCTCAAGGCCCGCGCGCTGGGCGCGCACGGCACGATGATCGGCCGCAGCTTCCTCTATGCGCTGGGCGCCTTCGGCGAGGCCGGCGTGACGCGTGCACTGCAGATCATTCACAAGGAACTCGACATCACGATGGCCTTCTGCGGCCGCACGAACATCGACGAGGTCGATTCGAGCATCCTGCTGCCCGGCACTTTCTGAGCGCCGGATGGGGTCGCAGCCACCGGCCTCACGAGGCTTTGCGATCGCCCTGCTTGAGCAGGTCGTGGTGGATGGCGAACGCGGCAGCCTCCGTGCGGTTCGCTGATCGCGTCTTGCTCAGGATGCTGCGTACATGGTTCGCGACCGTGTTGGGGCTGACGAAGAGTTCCCGCGCGATCTGCCGATTGCCCTTGCCGACGGCCACGAGACGCAGCACCTGTGCCTCGCGGCCGCTCAGGCCGGCCGGGTAGTGCGCAACGGCCGTGCCGTCGAGGTTCGGACGGCGGGCATCGATGCGTGCTGACAGCGCGCGCATGTCGAGTGCGGCAGCTTCGGCCGCGGCTTCATCGAGTTGCCCGGTGGCGGCTTCACGGTCGCCAACGGCATCCCGGGCCAGCATCATCTGCGCGTAGCCATAGCGCGCCTGCGCCAGGGCTGGCCGGGCGTTCTGCCTTTCATTCATCTCCAGCGCCACCCGAAAGTGCGCTTCAGCTTCGCTCCACTGCCGCATCGTGGCCGAGAGCATCCCGAGGAAGGCATCTGCGGCACCGAAGGAGGCAATGGCGGTGCCGACCAGAAGGTTGCGCCCACGCCAGGGCTCGAGCAGTTTGTACAGATCTACCGCACGCGCCGCATCACCCAGTGCGGCACAGACTTGCGCGAGGTAGGCCAGGCTCGCCAGCCAGACGCCGTCGCGCGGGAAGGACTGGAAGCGGTCGTTCGCCAGGATCTCGAATTCGGATCGTGCGTCGTCGAGTTGGCCCAACTCGACGTAGATCAGCGCGAGTCCCGGCCGCCACACATTGGTCTGTGCGTTCTGCTGCACGAAATGGCGGACCAGCGGCGCGACCTCCTGCAGGCGGCCTTGCTCGCGGCGCAGTGTGAACATCTGAACGCCGTAGACACCGGCCGCATCCAGGCCCGGCATGCGGTCGCCGATCTCGAAGGTGCGCTTCGCGAACCGCTCGGCGTCGTCGAAGCGGCCTTCGAACAATGCGTGCAGGGTGCGCGACGACGACGCGACGTAGAGGAAAAAGGGTTGCCGCAGTTCTTCCGAGCCTCGTGCATAGGCTTCGACGTGCTCATGCCAGGTGGCCATGTCGCCCAACTCGAAGGCGTCGAACATGCGCCACGCGAGCGCCGAGTACAGCAGGAACCGGTCGCCCTGCTGCCTGGCGATCTGGATGGCCTCGTCGGCACTCGCCATGCGCTCGTTGATGCGATCGGGCTGCCAGCGGGCCGAGAGCGTGGCGAGCAAGGTCGTCGCGAGCGTGGCTGCGTCGCCGGCGCGGCGGGCCACGGTGACGGCCTCCTCGTGCACCTTCATCGCCTGCGTCTCCTCACCACTGAAGATCAGTGCGCGTGCCAGTGCGCTCAGCAACTGCGCCTTCATGACCCGGTCTTCGGCGCCCAGCGCATTGAGCGCATCGCGCAACAGGCGCGCCGCCGAGAAACCAGGGAGGCCCGGGCACCAGCTCGCCATCTCGAAGCCGAGCGCGGCGCGTGCCAGCTCATGGGCCAAGTCGACCTGCATGCTCGTCCGTGCGGCCTGGTCGAACACCTCGCGTGCCTGCAGGTATTCGCCGGCACGCGTATGAGCTTCGCCCAGCGAATTCAGCACCTGGCAACGCTCGAGAGCGTCACCGCCGCGGCCTACATCCATCGCCTGCAGCGCGAGCCGGTAGTAGCGCGCCGCTTCCTCATGGGCCAACAGGGCATCGGAACTCTCGGCAGCCTGTTGCGCATAGTGGCTCGCGCGCGCCGCGTCGCCTCCCGGAAGCGCGGCCCAGTAGTGGTGGGCCAGCGCGGGCAGATGGAGCGCGGAATCTTCGCCGTGAATGTCCTCGATCGCGCGGCCGACCTTGAGGTGCAGGCGGCTGCGCCGCGGCGGCGGGATCTCGTCGTACAAGGTCTCGCGGAACAGGGCGTGGCCGAAGTGGTAGCGGCCCGGCCCTTCGACGGCTTCGATGACCCGGGACTGCAATGCTTCTTCGAGCGCGTCCGTGCAGGCGTCTTCCTCCACGTCCTCGACGATGCGGACCAGCAGGCCGATATCGAATTCGCGGCCGATCACCGATGCGCAGGCCAGCACCTGATTGGCCACGGGCGACAGGCGATTCAACCGGCGGCCGATGACCTCGCGTACCCCTTCCGGAATGCGCCGAAGACCGCCGACTGCCAGCAAGGCTGCAGTGCCGCGCGGGCCTTCGCCGAGCACGTGCTCCTGAATCAGCAGGCGCGTCATCTCGGCCACGAAAAGCGGGTTACCTTCGGTCTGCCGGTGGACGGTGTCGGCGAGTGCGGGCGGCACGGCACCGCCGCCGGCAAGCATCATCATGCGGACCGTCTCGTCGCGGGCGAGGCCGGTTAAACGCAAGCGTTCGAAGCACTGGTGCCGCGCGAGTTCGCCCAACGTGCCCGACAGCGGATGCTGTCGCGACAACTCGATGTCGCGGTAGGTGATGACGAGCAGGATGCGACTGACCTGGAGATCGGGCGCGATGAATTCGAGCAGGCGCAGGGACGAAGCGTCTGCCCAATGGACGTTGTCGAGCACCAGCAACAGGGGTTGCTCCGCGGCGGCGCGTTTCCAGAAGCCCGCCATGGCATCGAACAGGCGAAAGCGTGCCTGCGCGGGATCGATCGCCGGCAGTGCCAAGGCGCCGGCGGGCAATCGTTCTGCGAGGTGGGGCAGGATCTCCGCCAACGCCGACTCGTCATGGCCGAGGACGCGCCGTGCGGTCTCGTTGTCGTGCGTTTCGATCCAGCCGCGCAGCAGTTGCAGCCAAGGCCAGTACGGCGGGGCGCCGGGCTCTTCATTGCATCGGCCCCAGAGGACCTGCATGCCGCGTGCGGCAGCGCGCTGGGCAAGGACCTGCGCGGTGTGCGACTTGCCGATGCCCGGCTCACCAGCGAGCGCCGCCGTGCCGCCCGTGCCGCTGAGGGCGCGCGCCAGTCCGCTTTCGAGCGCCGCGAGTTCACGCTCGCGACCGACGAATCGTTCGATCGAAGCCCGCGCCGTCTCGTCGTTGAAGGTCGCGGCGGGAGCCGCAGTCTGGAGCGCCGAACCGCAGCCATCGCAGAAAGCGGCATCGGCCCGGTTCTCGCGGCCGCATCGGGCACATTGCACAGCGGGTCCTCGGGTTCCCTGAGTGCAAAGCCGCTACACGAGGGCTTCGGGGCGAATCTGGCTGACTTCGATCACGACATCCGCCGGCAGCCGGGCCAGGCGTGCAGCCGTGCGGATCTCTTCGGGGCTGGGTGCCTCGTAGAGGCAATAGGTCTTCTTGCGATCCGCAGAAAGAAAGGAGAACAACCAATTCACGCCGACATCGGCGTTGATGCGCTGGATGCTCGCGACGTCTGCCGCCGCGAGCTCCAGTTCTTCCGCGTACTGGCGTTCGATAAGGAACAGTGCCATGACCCTCTCCTGTCCGGCAGGGCAACGATGGGCCCCGGGCAGATGATTGGGCGACAAATCCGCCGCACGGTCAACGTGCGCGGCATAGTCAATTCTGACCATTCGCGGGCGCGCGCGGCACTTCGAAAAATGATCAGTCCGGTGGATCGTCAACACGTCGTTGGCCTCCTAGACTTTGCTCACTTTCAAGGAGTGGTCATGTTCAACGAAGTCCCTCTCGATGCCTACAAGGCGCAATTGCGCGGTAGTTTGATCCAGCCGGACGACGCCGGCTACGACGAGGCCCGCAAGGTCTACAACGCCATGATCGACAAGCGACCGCGCCTCATCGCGCGTTGCGCCGACGTGGCGGACGTGATCGCATCGGTCAATTTCGCCCGAGACAACCAACTGCTGCTCGCCGTGCGCGGCGGCGGACACAACGGCGGCGGCCTCGGCACCTGCGACGACGGCCTGGTGATCGACCTCTCCCGGTTGCGCGGCGTGCGTGTCGATCCCAAGGCCCACACCGTGCGGGCCGAAGGCGGGTGCACCTGGGGCGACGTCGACCACGCGACGCATGCCTTCGGCATGGCGACGCCGGCGGGCATCATCTCCACCACCGGTGTCGGCGGCCTGACGCTGGGCGGTGGCATCGGGCACCTCTCGCGGCGCTTCGGACTGACGATCGACAACCTGCTGGGCGTCGACATGGTGCTCGCGGACGGGAGCTTCGTCACCGCCAATGCCAAGGAGAACGCCGACCTGTTCTGGGCCGTGCGCGGCGGCGGCGGCAACTTTGGCGTGGTGACTTCTTTCGAGTACCGGCTACACCCGCTCAGCACCGTGGTGGCCGGTCCGACCTTGTGGCCGATGGAGCGTTCGGCCGAAGTGTTCAAGTGGTATCGCGATTTCATCGGCAAAGCGCCGACGGAACTGAATGGCTTCTTCGCCTTCCTCACCGTACCGCCTGGCCCGCCCTTCCCCGAGGAACTGCACCTGAAGAAGATGTGTGGCGTGGTTTGGTGCTACAGCGGAGATCCGGCGCAGGCCGAGGAGGCGCTCGCACCGGTGCGAGCGATGAACCCTGCGCTGTACGGCGTCGGGCCCATGCCCTACCCGATGCTGCAGAGTGCCTTCGATGCCCTGTACCCACCCGGACACCAGTGGTACTGGCGCGCTGATTTCGTGAACGAGCTGCCCGACGAAGCGATCGGGCTGCACGTGGAGTACGGCGCCCAGTTGCCGACGATGCAATCGTCGATGCACCTGTATCCGATCGACGGCGCGGTGCAGCGCGTCGGACGCAAGGACACACCCTTCAGCTACCGAGACGCTCGGTGGGCCTCCGTCATCGTGGGGGTGGACCCCGATCCTGCGAACCGCGACCGCATCACCGACTGGTGCAAGAACTACTGGGACGCGCTGCATCCCTATTCGGCTGGCGGCGCGTACATCAACTTCATGATGGACGAGGGGGAGGACCGTGTGAAGGCCACCTACCGCGAGCACTACGACAAGCTGGCGGCCATCAAGCGGCAGTACGACCCGGGTAACCTGTTCCGCGTGAACCAGAACATCCGGCCTGTGGCGACGGCCTGAGTTGCCGGCAGTACGAAGTCAGGCCTCGGCTTCCCACAGCGTGGGGTAGTGCCGGACAAAGCCATCGGACGTGACTTCGAGCATGGCCGCGTAGTCGAAGCGCGGCGCGGTGTACCAGTACTCGGCCTCGCCGCGCCGCTCGTAGTGCTGCTTGAGTTCGCTCAGGCTGCCGCTGTCGAGATCGAGCCATGCCGCCGGGGCGTCGGACGCTTCGCCCGGGGCGAGATGCAACCGGCGCAATGCCATCAAATTGGTCGCCGGCGTGAAGCCGAGATCGAGGTCGACGCAGTGGCCCAGCTCCGGCACCGAGGCGTCGTTGAGCTTCCAGCTGCCATGCGCATCGCGCACGATGGACAGGTCGATTGCTTCGCTGCCAAGCCAGCCGCGCACCGTTCCCCATTGGGTGTGCCAGGCGCGGTCGCAGCGGACTCGGTAGTGGAGTTGGGCGATGCGACCGTCCTCGTTGCGAAACGCCGCGGCGCCGTCGATCTGCCAGTTCTCGCCGTTGCGATCGAGACGGCACACATCATGACCGGGGGTGCCGAGCCGGCGCCAGAGCATGAATGCGATGGTCTGCATACGCCGATGATGGCACCGGGCGCCTGCCATGCGCAAGTCTGGATTGCATCCGCGCCCTGCGTGCTCAGTTCAGGAGCGCCGGAGCACGTGGAGGTTGGCCGCGCAGACCATGCCACCAGCTGCGTCAGACGACAATACCGGCCGTGACCGCCGCACCGATTCGCCGCATCGCCCACCTCGACATGGATGCCTTCTACGCATCGGTCGAGCTGCTGCGCTACCCGCAACTCAAGGGCCTGCCGGTGGTGATTGGCGGCGGGCGCCGCAAGGTGGACGAGGCCATCCGCGATCTACCCGAGGGCGCCACGTTGGCGGACATACCAGTCGGGGCCTTTCCGCTGCTCAAGGACTACGCAGGACGGGGTGTGATCACGACCGCGACGTATCCGGCACGCCAGTTCGGCGTGGGATCCGCGATGGGGCTCATGAAGGCGGCAAAGCTGTGTCCGCAGGCGATCATCCTGCCGGTGGATTTCGATGAGTACCGCAGATTCTCACGGCGGTTCAAGGGGGTCATCACCGAGATCGCGCCGGTCATGGAAGACCGAGGTGTCGACGAGGTCTACATCGATTTCACCGACGTTCCCGGCGGCCAGCGCGAAGGCGGGCGCGTGCTGGCACGGCTCATTCAGAAGTCGATTCTCGAGGCGACCGGGCTCACCTGCTCGATCGGCATCGCACCCAACAAGCTGCTGGCCAAGATGGCGAGCGAGTTCGACAAGCCCAATGGCATCTCGGTGGTCTTCGAGGGCGATCTCCAATCGCGCATCTGGCCGCTGGCGTGCCGCAAGGTCAACGGCATCGGCCCCAAGGCGGACGAGAAGTTGCAGCGCCATGAGATCCGGACCATCGGCGAACTCGCGGCGCGCGATCGCGAGTGGCTGGTCGCGAACTTCGGCAGGGCCACTGGCGCATGGATGCACGAGGTCGCCTGGGGACGCGACAACCGGCCCGTCGTCACCGAGAGCGAGCCCGTCTCGATGAGTCGCGAAACAACCTTCGACCGCGATCTGCAGGCGGTGCGAGACCGGGCCGAGTTGGGCGCCATCTTCACGCACCTGTGCGAGAAAGTCGCCGAGGACCTGCAGCGCAAGGGCTACGTCGGCAAGACGATCGGCATCAAGCTGCGCTACGACGACTTCAAGATCGCGACGCGCGACCAGACCATCGACCACTTCACCGCCGACGCCAAGGCGATCCGGCAGATTGCGGGCCGATGCCTCAAGCGGGTGCCGCTGGAGCGGCCGCTGCGTCTGCTCGGCGTGCGAGTAGGGGCGCTTGCCAAGGTGGGCGATGCGGCCACGGTGGCAGACCAGCCAAAGGCGAGCAGTCGTCGGCGAACACCGGACGATGCCGGATCCGTGGCGCGAACTGCCTCGCTCTTCTAGCGTGGCCTTTCAACGCGCCGGCACACCGCCCTGCCATTGCGGCCAGTTGGCGACGATGTGGTCGACGACGCGGCTGCCGACGAGTTCGATGTTCTGGACGGTCTCGGCAAAGCCGCCGGCGGTTTCGCCAGGGGCCGGATCCAGATGCTGCAGCGTGGTTTCGCGCGGATTGCCCTGGTCGAAGTTGACGGCGCCGCGCAGGCTCATCACACGGTCGGTGCCGTGCGTGCGTTTGATCACGAGGGTGATCGCGGCGGCCTCCATCTCGGTAATGACGTAGTCGTCGGCGCCGTAGAGCTTGGCGATGTACTGCGCCTGGTTGGACATGCCGGGGCCGTGGAAAAAGGTGTCGCCCGTCATGTGCGTGCCGGTGCCGACGAACGGAGCGCGCCGTGCGGCGGCTTGCGGGTAGCGCATCCGGTAGTTGCGCGCGGAGTCAGCATCCTTCAGCGGCGTGTCTGCCGACAACTTCATCGCCCACGCTACGAGTTCCGGGTTGAGCTTGAAGCGGCGGTACTCCTCGTAGCCCTTGCGCGGCATGAAGGTCGGCTCGCCGGCCTTGTTCTCTTCCGGCGCCCAGCGGTGGCCGAGGTCATAGTCCACAAGCCAGGTGGCCCAGTTCACCTCGCCGATCGTGCCGCGCGAAGGCGGCGTGCCGGCCACGCCCGAGATCACGTAGTAGGCCTTGGAGAAATCGAAGTTCGGATTCAGCAAGATCGCCTGCATCGACGACGACGAATTGACCTTGCCCATTCCGAGCACAGCGCCACAGACGCCGTCGGCATTGCAGTACACGGGCGACAGCGCGCCGGGCACGGTGATCGGCGTTGCGCCCTTCCAATAGCGCTCGTACCAATGCTGGAATTCGCCCGCGCGATCGCCGGTGTTCTGGCCGACCTCGAACATGGCGGCAACGAACACTTTGACCTGGACGGGCTCGGCGACTTTCGGTGAGGGGGTCGACGCGCAACCGGCGGCGAGCGCGACGACGGCGGGCAGCACCAACCATCGCGCGCCAATGGACCAGACTGGGAACATGGGATCTCTCTCCGAAGGAATAAGGGGGAACGGACGTCGACACAAGTGCGCGACGCACCGGCAACGTTTGTGGAGTCCTACACCGGCGCTGATCCGGTGCCACCACGCTGTGACGCATCTCCTGCTGCGTCTTTGTGCGCGATTGTCGCAAACCTCATGCCCGAATCGAGTCATCGCCCCGCTCCGCTCGCCAACGGGCTGGTCTATGTTGATTCCTGCATGCCCGGATGGCAGCGGGTGAAGCGAGGAGCGGCATTTCGGTACCGTGACGCCGAGGGCGGATGGGTACGAGACGTCGATGAGCTCTTCCGTATCCGACAGTTGGCGATCCCGCCCGCCTACCGAGACGTCTGGATCTGCCCGCTGGCGAACGGCCATCTGCAGGCGACCGGTTTCGATGTGCGCGGCCGCAAGCAATACCGCTACCACGCCGGCTGGCGCGCGCTGAAGGACGAGACCAAATTCGATCGGCTCGAGGCCTTTGGCCGCGCGCTTCCGAAGATTCGCAGCCGGGTGGCGCGCGACCTGCGGGCGAGACCTCGTGCACCGTTGGGCCGCGAAGTTGTGTTGGCTACGCTGGTGCGCTTGCTCGACACAACCTTCCTGCGGGTGGGGAACGAGGAATATGCGAGCAGCAATGGCTCGTTTGGCCTCACGACTCTCCGCAATCAACATGCTGACGTTCGCGGCGCATCGTTGAGGCTGCGTTTCCGCGGCAAGAGCGGCGTAATGCACGAAGCGAGGCTTGACGATCCGCGAGTCTCGAAGGTGGTTCGCGGATGCCAGCAATTGCCCGGGCAAGAACTCTTCCAGTGTCAGACTGAGGACGGCGAAGTGCGAGGCATTTCATCCACCGATGTGAATGACTACTTACGCGATATCGCGCATGCAGACTTCACTGCTAAGGATTTCCGAACTTGGCACGGAACCGTGCAAGCGCTGGAACTGACGCGCCTGGCCTGCGAAGGCGTCTATGGGAATAGAGAGACTAACACCGACCGGTTCAGTGCAAAGGACATATTGAAAGCCGTGGCCGCCCAACTCGGAAATACGCCCGCCGTGTGCAAAAAGGCGTATGTGCATCCGGCCGTACTCGCACTTGGCACCACGCTGGCCGACGATGCAGACGCCATGAACGACATCTGGGCAAAGATCGCCCTCGTCACATGCAGCACGCGCCACCTGAGTGCTGCGGAATCGCGATTGCTGGTGTTCCTGAGCCAGCACCGTCGTCGGGTGCCTGGCAAGAAGAAGAGCGCTGGGGCTGCAGGCTCGTTTCCATAGCCAATTGTTCGCGTCGAACGGTGAGTCTGAACGTCGAATTCAAACGCAAAAAAGCCCAGCCTTTGAGGGGCTGGGCTTTTCTGGGCTGTAAGAGCCTGACGATGACCTACTTTCACACGGGAACCCGCACTATCATCGGCGCTGAGGCG